>JBAWXP010000099.1:0-3379 GCA_037143995.1 Actinomycetota bacterium | reverse complement strand
ATTCGCAGCTTCAAGTGGGAGCGCGATTGAAGAAAGGTGCACTCTTCCTTGTATTTGCACTTGCGATATCAGGAGGTAGCGCTGAGGCTGCAACAAAGAAGCCAACACCAGTACCAACAGTGAAGGCAACAGCCAAGACAACTACGAAGCCAACCGCGAAGACAACGGTGAAAGCCACCGCCAAGGCAACGGTAAAGAGCACTGCAAAAGCAACTACGAAGCCAACTGCAAAAACTTCCGCAAAACCAACGTCGACATCTAAGAGCACTGCGAAACCAACGTCTACTACTTCTGTACAACCAACGGTAAAGCCAAAGCCGAGACCTAAACCAAAACCTCGTAAGAAGATTTCAGTATCACCTTCGCCAAAAGCTGCCTGGCCTCCTGCTGGTTTCGCACCACCTGAAAGTGGAATCTATGCAAAGGTTCCAAATAGTAAAGAGCTAGTGGGTGTTATTTCAGCAAAGGGAAACCTTGCAACTCAAGTTGCAGCATGTGCAAAGTTTGTTTGTGGGGCAGTGCAAGTAGCTGCAGAACAAGGATGTCTCTGGTGGGAAGTCCAATCTAAGGTCTATGCCCAGAATAAAGAGTTGCTAGGAACCCTCAAGACAATCACTAACGGAAGCACTTCTCGAGAAATAAAGACGATTCTTCTTATTACTCCCGAAGCACTCGAAAGTTTAGAATACGTCGACAATATAGATGTCATCTGCCATCAAGAGGTGCGTCCTGAAGGTTTGCAGGCAATTACATATACAAAGGCGGGTTGATAGATGCTTGGTGGAGTTGATAACAAACTCTTCTTTATGAGTATGGCTGGATTTCCTGCTGTTCTATTTCTCATCCTTGTGTTGCGATGGACATCTGCTCGAGGAAAGTCTGTCGTCGAACGTACACCTAAAATTGGAAGTGAAGACGAATATGGATCACTTATTCCAGTGGCATCACCTCTGAATCACATTGAAGGTGAAATAGTTCGACAGAAGCTTATTGAAGTTGGAATTAAGGCGACGTTAACGCAGACTAAAGATGGACCGCGGATATTTGTATTTCCAAAAGAGGAGAGCGCAGCTCGCGCTCATCTCAAAAGTTTTACTTAGCGATTAGCTCCAGGAACCCACAGTTGATCGCCAACTTTCTTATTGGCATGGCGTGCTAGTACGAAGAGTAGATCTGAACAACGGTTGAGGTATTTCGCAGTCAAGGGATTTACTCCGCCACCAAAAGCATGGATGGCAGCCCAGGTGCAACGCTCTGCACGGCGCACAACTGTGCGAGCAACATGTAGGTGCGCAGCTGCCGGAGTACCTGAAGGCAATACAAATGAACGAAGTGCTTCAAGGTCAGCGTTGTACTTATCAATTTGTTCTTCGAGATAGACAATTTGTGATTCAAGAACTCGCAGTGGTTCAAAGGCTGGTGCATCTACAACTGGTGTGCAGAGATCTGCGCCCACATCGAACATATCGTTTTGGATTCGAACCAAGAGAGCTCTAACATCGTCGGCTAATTCATCAGTTGCAAGCACAACACCGATAGTGGAGTTTGCTTCATCAACTGTTGCATATGCTTCAAGACGAGGGTCATTCTTTGAAGTACGGCTCATATCTCCAAGAGATGTAGTTCCGTCATCGCCTGTCTTTGTGTAAATACGCGTTAAATTAACCATGTCCCTAGCCTATAAGTAGACTTCGGATATGGCATCTTCGTCCAACGACCGCTTCCGGATCACCGGTGGCTGCCGCCTCGAGGGCGAAGTTTCAGTTACTGGCGCTAAGAATTCTGTCCTCAAACTCATGGCAGCATCCCTGTTAGCGGTCGGTAAAACCACCATCCGCAATGTTCCAGATATCGCCGATGTCGACATCATGGCCGACCTCCTTACGCGTCTTGGTTGCACCGTCAAACACGAAGGATCTGTCGTCACAATCGATGTTCCAGCCGCTCCCCTACACCGCGCTGATTACGATTTAGTGCGAAAGATGCGTGCATCTATCAACGTTCTTGGTCCGCTTGTTGCACGTGTTGGAAAAGCTGAAGTCGCACTCCCTGGTGGAGATGCAATTGGCTCTCGCGGGCTCGACTTCCACATCAAAGGCCTTGAATCACTCGGTGCAAAGGCACACGTTGAACATGGTTACGTGATTGCAGAAGCGCCTAACGGTTTAACAGGAACTGCAATCGAACTCGATTTCCCTTCAGTGGGTGCAACAGAAAACCTCATGACAGCAGCAGTTCTTGCTAAGGGTGTTACAACAATCGAAAACGCAGCACGCGAACCAGACTTAGTTGATCTCGGCGAATTCCTGATCGGAATGGGCGCACAGATTGAAGGTCTTGGTTCTCCAACAATCACAATCAATGGCGTAAAAGTATTGCAGCCAACTGATCACACCACAATTACAGATCGCATCATCGCTGGCACATGGGCATTTGCTGCCGCCATGACGCAAGGTGATATCACCATCCATGGCGGACGCGCAGATCACATGGAAGTCATGCTCGAAAAACTTACCTCAGCTGGTGCAATCATCACCTCAACACAAGATGGCATCCGCGTTCAGATGAACCAACGCCCGCGCGCTATTGATGTTGCAACACTTCCCTATCCAGGTTTTGCAACCGACTTACTTCCATTCATCATCGGCATGAATGCTGTTGCAGATGGCCATTCAATCGTTACTGAGAACGTCTTTGAATCACGCTTTATGTTCGTCAACGAACTCATGCGATTAGGTGCTCGGATCACTGTTGACGGCCACCATGCCTCGATCGACGGTATTCCACAGCTATCTGGAGCCCCTGTTGAGGCAACCGATATCCGCGCAGGCGCTGGTTTAGTTCTTGCAGCTTTGGTTTCCGATGGTGAAACAACTGTTGACGGCGCATTCCACATCGATCGTGGATATCCAAACTTCGCCGAGCAATTGGTAAGCCTCGGCGCAAAAGTTTCTAGAGAGTAACTAGTCTCTTCAAACTCTCTTCAGGAGTTGCGGCACTAATTTTCCGAATGAGCTAACCGGGTTGGCCTGCGAAATGACGAATAAGCCGTAACCACAAAGTGCCACCCAAGGATTTAAGAGTGATATCGGAACCAGAATCAATCCTGTGGTCGCACCGAAGAGCCAGAGAATTGGAAGCACTTTCTTCATTTTCTTAACCGGATACGGGAAATCCTCAGTGAAGTTAACTTGGACTTTAAGTCTCATAAATAATCCAACTATCGAATTGACCCAATACTGACCAAATAGGCAGACGCCAAAGTAGAAAACTCCCCACTTGCGATTCGGAGTGTTGAGATTTTCAGCTAGTAGCGCAACACCGAATGGAATAAGGGCTACCCATGCCATCGTAACTCCGTGGTTCCACACAATCCATG
>JBAWXP010000098.1:0-3445 GCA_037143995.1 Actinomycetota bacterium | reverse complement strand
ACCCCGAAGCGTGCCAGCTCAGCCTTGCCGCCATCGATCGCGGTGAGGACGAAGGGCTTTCCATCGGGGCAGATGACATAGGAATTTTCGAAGTGAGCACCACGAGATTTATCGTTAGTGACAACGGTCCAGTCATCGCCCAAAACTTTTGTCTTATGAGTTCCGCGAGTAATCATCGGTTCGATGGCAAGGGCTAATCCAGGAATGATCTCAGGACCATTTCCTGCTTTTCCAAAGTTGAGAACATGTGGCTCCTGGTGCATCTCAGTGCCGATTCCATGTCCACCATATTCTTGCAAGATTCCAAACTTACCTTGCGAATTCACATACTGCTCAATTGCATATCCAATATCAGAAAGCCGCCCACCATTTTTACCAGCAGCGATTCCAACCCACATCGATTCTTCGCACACATCCATCAGGGTCTGATCGGCAGGATCAACGCTGCCGATTCCGATAGAGAAAGCAGCATCACCATGCCAGCCATCAATGATTGCACCACAGTCGATGGAGACGACATCGCCATCGTTAATGATGCGCGGTCCAGGAATTCCATGAACTATTTCGTCGTTGATTGATACGCAGATTGTCTTTGGATAACCGTGGTATCCGAGGAAGTTTGAGGTGCCTCCCCCGCGTTTGATGTTAGCTGCAGCAATTGCATCAAGTGCATCAGTAGTCATTCCAGCTTTAATGTTCTCTCGTAATACCTGAAGAGTCTGACCAACCAATAAACCAGCGCGGCGCATAACCTTGAGTTGTTCAAGGTCTTTAATCTGAATTGCCATGGGGTGCTCTTAGCCTTGAACGCGGCTTAAAGCAGCGATTGCGCGTTTAGTAATTTCAGCAACGTCACCATCTGCGGAGATCGTGATGAGTAATCCCTCTGTGCGATAAAAATCAACGATCGGCGCAGTCTGTTCTTGATAGACAGAGAGGCGCTTTGCAATGACTTCTTCTTTGTCATCTTCGCGTTGGTAGAGCTCTCCACCACATGCAACACACTTTGGCGCTTCTGGTGAAGCTGGTGCACCACACTCTTTACATGTGCGACGTGATGAAAGACGTTTAATAATGATGTCGTTATCAATTGCTAGCTCTAGCACTGCTTCAAGTGGCTTATTCTTTTCAGCTAAGTAAGTACGCAGTACTTGCGCCTGCACAGTGTTACGTGGAAATCCATCGAGCAAGAAGCCATTGGCGGTGTCATCGTGGGTAAGGCGATCTTTGACCATCTCATTGGTGACTTCGTCAGGAACTAATTGCCCAGAGTCCATATAGCCCTTTGCTTGCAGACCAAGTGGAGTGCTCGCTTTAAGGTTTGCGCGGAAGATATCGCCGGTTGAAATATGTGGAATTGAATAATGCGCTGCTAGGAATTGAGCTTGCGTTCCCTTGCCAGCACCTGGTGGACCTACCAGGACTAAACGCATTACTTCAAGAAACCTTCATATGAACGCTGCTGCAACTGGCTCTCGATCTGCTTTGCAGTATCAAGACCTACACCGACAACGATCAAGATCGCAGTTCCGCCGAATGGGAAGTTCTGTGATGCACCGAAGACGATGAGCGCAAGGATCGGAATAATTGCAACGAGTGCAAGATATGCAGATCCTGGAGCTGTAATACGTGAGAGAACATATTGAAGGTACTCAGATGTTGGACGCCCAGCACGAATACCAGGGATAAATCCACCGTACTTCTTCATATTATCTGCAACTTCATCTGGGTTAAATGTGATTGCCACATAGAAGTAGGTAAAGAAGATAATCAACGTTGCATAAGCAACGATATAAATTGGGTGATCTCCGCGAACCAAGTTACGTGAAACCCAGACAGCCCATGCAGCTTGGCTATTGGTGAAGTTCACGATAAGGGACGGAATATATAAAAGTGAGGATGCGAAGATAACTGGAATAACTCCAGCTTGGTTTACCTTAATTGGAATATAGGTAGATGTTCCGCCGTATGACTGGCGTCCAACCATGCGCTTTGCGTATTGAACTGGAATACGTCGCTGTGCTTGTTCGACGAAAACAACTGCTGCAACAACGAGGATTCCGACTGCGCAGACAAAGAGGAATGCGAACAAGCCCTTTTGAAGTTTGATTGACCAGAGCTGACCAGGGAAACCTGCCGCGATAGATGTAAAGATCAAGATTGACATACCGTTACCGACGCCGCGATCTGTAATGAGCTCGCCGAGCCACATGATGACAGATGTTCCGGCAGTCATAACGATGATCATCGTCAAGATACGTTGCCATGAAGCATCAGGAATAATTGGTGTTGCACAACCCGAGATCAAACGACCTGGTGTGCGAGCAACTGCAATCAAACCTGTTGACTGCAAGATTGCAAGACCGATTGTTAAGTAACGTGTGTATTGAGTAAGTGTTGCAGTACCTGACTGGCCCTCATTCTTGAGCGCTTCAAAGCGTGGGATTACCACGGTGAGCAGCTGAATAATGATCGAGCTGGTGATGTAAGGCATGATGCCAAGTGCGAATACAGATAAGTGAAGAAGTGCTCCACCAGAGAACAAGTTGATAAGACCGAAGAGTCCACCACTTTGTGCTTGGGCAAGACATGACTTCACAGCGGTATATGAAACACCTGGGGTTGGAACAACTGAACCGAAGCGGAACAAGGCCATGATTGAGAGAGTGAAGAAGATTTTCTTACGAAGTTCTGGCGTCTTAAAGGCCATTCCAAATGCTGAAAGCATCAATCTTCTCCCTCTACCTCAATAATGTATTGAATTACTTGTTTTTACAGTGTTGCTGTTGATCCGCCAGCTGCAGAGATCTTTTCAATCGCTGATGCTGAGAATGCATGTGCTGTAATTGAAACCTTGACTGCAATATCGCCATTTCCAAGAACCTTTACAGGTAATGAATCGCGAACTGCACCCTTTGCAATGAGATCTGCAACTGTTACATCGCCACCCTTTGGAAAGAGTGCGTTGATTGTTGAGACATTCACTGCCTGGTATTCAATGCGTGCTGGGTTCTTAAAACCACGAAGCTTTGGCAGACGCATTACGAGTGGAAGCTGACCACCTTCGAAACCAGGGCGAACCGTGTTACGAGCGTGAGTACCTTTTCCACCGCGACCTGCGGTCTTACCCTTTGATGCTTCACCGCGACCCTTACGAGTCTTAGCTTTCTTAGCACCTGGAGCTGGACGAAGATGATGAAGTTTTAGTGTCATCTTTATTCGACCTCCTCTACCTTGATCAAGTGGCGTGCAGCTACTGCCATGCCACGAATTTCTGGACGATCTTCCTTTACGACAACATCATTGATGCGCTTAAGTCCGAGTGAACGAACGGTGTTGCGAATCTCTGGCTTGTTGCCAACGGTTGACTTAACCTGAGTAATTTTCAAACGTGGCATTAGGCACCAACTGTCATCTGTGAAGCGCGGATAATTGCTGCAGGTGC
>JBAWXP010000097.1:0-3457 GCA_037143995.1 Actinomycetota bacterium | reverse complement strand
AAGCGCCTCGGCCACTTCTATCGCGGAGCAGGCATCACGATTCTTGAAGGGTATGGCCTCACAGAAACTACTGCGGGTGCAACTCTCAACGTTACTCAGAATTTGCGCGTTGGATCTGTTGGTCGACCTATTCCTGGTACATCAATCAAAATTGCCGACGATGGAGAAGTTCTCATCAAGGGAGCAATCGTTATGCGCGGTTACTGGCAGAACGACGCAGCTAACCAAGAAGTCTTCGATGGACAATGGTTTAGATCAGGTGACCTTGGAAAGCTTGATGATGAGGGATTCCTCTACATCACAGGCCGAAAGAAGGAGCTCATTGTCACTGCTGGCGGAAAAAATGTGGCACCTGCGGTTCTTGAAGATCGTCTTCGTGCGCACCCACTAGTCAGCCAATGTATGGTCGTTGGAGATAATCAACCATTTATCGCATCCCTCATCACTATCGATGCGGACATGTTGAAAGGTTGGATTGCATCCAACAATAAAACAGGTGCCACGATTGAAACTTTAGTCAATGACCCTGATTTGCATGCAGTTATTCAGACTGCAGTCGATGAAGCCAATAAGGCGGTCTCTAAAGCTGAATCAATCCGTAAATTTACAATCCTGGCAAAAGATTTTTCAATTGCCAACGGAGAAATGACTGCGAAGCTTTCTCTCAAGCGTCACGTCATCGCAGAACATTACGCAGCCGAAATCACCGCACTCTTCACGAAGTAACGCTCTATGGCACTTCCTTCATACGAAAAGCTTGCGATAGCTCGCGAGCTGCATGATGGCATTGCACAAGATTTGGTGGGAATTGGTTACTCACTCGACCTCTTATTGGCAGAGCCTGGACTCGATACCTTCGCTCGGGCGCAAGTACGCCACACGCGCCTTGAAATAGATGCTCTGATTGCAAAGGTGCGAAGTGAAATTCTCAACCTTCGCTCTCCTACGGAAGTCTTACTCACCGATCGAATTCGCGAGATAGCCCTGGTGCAGATACCTGACACTCCCGTTGATTTCGCAATGGAAGACGTTCTTCTCTCGAGCACTCATGCCGATGAATTGCTGAGCATCTCAACTGAAATCCTACGTAATATCGCGCAACACTCTAGGGCTACCCACGTAGCAATCAACCTCTATCCCGTTAACAATCGCACCTGTCTTGAAATCAGCGATAACGGGATTGGAGGTGCGCAGGTGAAAGAGGGACATTTTGGGCTGAGTGGGATTATCGAAAGAGTGCACAATCTTCAAGGAAGTATCACAATCGAAAGTATCGAAGGGACTCGTATCGCGCTCATCATATGAGCGAGCCCATTGTTACTTTAATCGTCGATGACCATGCAGTTGTACGCGATGGGATACGCCGAGCCCTTGAACTTCGTACTGGTTTCTCAATATATGCAGCTGCATCAAAGAGCGAAGCGTTAGCACAGATAGCTACGATAAAGCCGCAACTGATATTTCTCGACATCAATCTCCCTGATGGAAATGGCCTTGAGCTTGTTACATGGGTTCGTGGTATTTCCGGATCAACTGCAATCATCGTTCTCAGTTTGCACACCGAAGACGAATATGTCCTTGCTGCAATGCGAGCAGGCGCAAGTGCATATGTAAATAAATCTGAACCACTACCTGTGCTACTCAACTTTATGGATCATGCTCTGAGCGCTCCACAATCGTTCTCAGCACAAGGTATGGCTCAGATTATTGATAGAGATAGTAAATCTTTTGGTCTATCGCAACGTGAAGTTCAGATCCTCTCCCAATTGCATGATGGAGACTCTCTACAAGTTCTTTCAGCTCGACTCTTCATCACCGAATCAACGCTCAAGAAGCATTTAACATCTATCTACAGAAAACTGGAAGTAAAAAATAGAGTGCAAGCAATAGCCAAGGCACGAACCGCAGGTTTATTGAAGTAATTCATTGAAACGCGCTGACCACACGTTCCATCTCCATTGCGCAACAATCCATTCTCGCCCACGAGCACCCATGCGGGCTGATAGTTCGGGTTGAGTCAATAAGGCAATAGCAGCTTGAGCAATAGCTGTAGGAGATGTCCCATCGACTGCATATCCGGTCTCTCCTTGTAAAACAGCATCGGGTGCGCCGCCTGATATCCCACCAATAACAGCAAGACCACATGCGCTTGCTTCAAGATAAACAATTCCAAGCCCTTCAACTTCAAGCCCTGCAAGTCGTGATCGAGATGGCATTGCAAAGATATCTCCAGCACAGATATATCGTGGAAGATCTGCATAGTGAATGCGACCGATAAATGTAATGTGGCTGCTGATACCGAGTTGCTGCGCACGTTTTGCTAAGTGGTCTTTATAGGGACCATCTCCAACAAAGAGAATATGTGCTTGTGGGATTTGAGTAAGAATCTCAGGCATTGCTTCAATTAATTTATCTTGACCTTTACGATGTACAAGACGGCCTACACTGACAATTACCTTCTTATCTGCCAAGCCGAGTTCGCGCCGTAATTCGGCTGCATCAGGACGAGGTGCAAAATGATCAGTATCAATTCCAGGTGCAATCTTCACCATCGCGTCGCGCGCAGATTGGGTAAGTGCTTGCGAAATATTGAGTCGCGTAAATTCTCCGAGATAGGTCAGATGATCAACACCCTTGCCAATTCGACGCATCGCCCATGAAAATGGCCAGACCTTAGACCACCACACTTCGTGGCCATGGGTTAGCGCAACAAGGCGAGTAACTCCTGCTTTACGTAGCCCTTGTGCAAGAAGCGCCAGCGGAGCTGCAGCCCCGAAGAAGACAGTTGTAAATCCACCCTCCCGAGCAATAGCTCGTACCTTTCGACCAATACGCAATGTGGGTAGCAAAATGCGTGTTCTGTCCCTAATAACGTCGACTCCGTAATCGCGCTTCCATGCAGCATCGAAGGGCACAGAACCCTCTTGCGCTGATGTAAAGACGGTCACTGAGTTCTTGGGCAACCGTTCGATAAGACCAATAACAAAGGTCTCTATACCGCCCGCACGCGGACCAAAGTCATTGGTGATACAGAGAATTTTTTTCGGTGCAGTGAGCGGAGAACTCATTAGAACCGGCGAACAGCGACGAGCGGCTTATGTCCAAGATTTGCTTCGGCAACTTTTACTCGAGATCCTGTACGTGGTGCATGCACCATGCGACCTCCACCCAAATAGATTGCCACGTGCGAAACAGGGCGACCGAAGAAGAGTAAATCACCAGGTTGTTTCTTATTGAAGGGGACGGATTTTCCCATTCTGGATTGCGCTGCAGAGGAGTGAGGTAGTGAAACTCCCGCTGCCTCAAATGCGCGCATCGTCAACCCTGAACAATCCCAATAAACCATTCCATCTGCACCAAAAACATATTTATCACCGATCTGCTTCAGGGCAAATTTCAGAGCAATACCGGCGCGACCTGTAACTCCTGAAGCGCTCTTAGCTGCTTCAAGAGATGA
>JBAWXP010000096.1:0-3500 GCA_037143995.1 Actinomycetota bacterium | reverse complement strand
GATCATCGCAGCATCTTTTGGATAGACAATCGTTGCACCACGTGGCATGGAGAGAACATAATCGGCGAGAAGTGGAATAAATGCAGTGAATTTCAACCCTGCTGTTGTGCTGACTACCGAGCCTTCGGGTAATCCGATGAGATCGTCGTGAGTAATCCACCCTTTATGTGTGTGCCATTCTTTTCCAGGAGTAATCGTAAAGCTATAGAGCTTTCCTTTGGTATCGGTGAGTTGTACTCGATCGCCGGCTTGGAAGTAACCACGTTTAGACACATGCGCATCTTAGGTTAAAGCGGCTCATCTTTTTCATCGCGCGCTGTATCGTCTGCGTGATGGAACCGCTTCGCCTCTCCCCTAGCCGTATGAACGATTTCACCAACTGTCCCCAGCTCTATAAATATCGTGCAGTGGACCAGCTTCCTGAGCCACCGAGTATCGATGCAGAACGCGGGAAGTTAATCCATGCCGTTCTCGAGGATCTCTTCGAACTCCCAGCGGCTTCCCGAACCTTCGAATCGGCTTCTGATTTATTACCAACTAAATGGATGGAACAAGTCGCAGCCCTTCCAGAGCTGAAAACTCTCGTCCTAGATGAGAAAGAGTGGTTTGATCGCGCCAACGCGCTACTCACCAATTACTTCTCTCTTGAAAAGCCAGACTCATTCGATTCGACTTATCGTGAACTCCATCTCGAGCGAGATATTTCTCCTGAGATTTACTTGCATGGATATGTAGATCGCCTCGACATCGCTCCCACCGGTGAAGTTCGTATCGTTGATTATAAAACTGGAAAATCACCAAAGCCAGGATGGGAAGAGAAAGCGCTCTTTCAATTACGAGTCTATGCACTTCTGTATTGGCAGAATCAAGGAGTTCTACCAAAGTTATTACAACTCATCTATCTCGGCGATTCTCGAATAGTGAAGAGCACTCCGACCGAAGCGCAGCTACTATCCACAGAGAAGATACTGAAAAATATCGGAGATGAAATTCTTACCGCTCTTGAGACTCAGCATTTTCCTACCAAGAAATCGAGGCTCTGCGATTGGTGCTTCTTTAAAACAATCTGCCCTGCCCACAACTAATTTGCGTTGAAGTACTTCGCCTCTGGGTGGTGGACAATAATCGCCGACGTTGACTGCTCAGGGTGCAATTGGAACTCTTCCGAAAGTTCAACACCAATTCTGCCTGGATCGAGCAATTCGCAGAGTTGAGTCTGCTGCTCGATATCTGGACATGCTGGATATCCAAATGAGTAGCGTGATCCTCGATAACCTTGATCCAGAATCCCCTGCAAGTCAGCCGAATCCTGATCACGCACTGATAACTCCTCGCGGATACGAGCGTGCCAATATTCAGCGAGTGCCTCTGTGAGTTGAACAGAGAGTCCATGAAGTTCTAGGTAATCGCGATAGGCATCGGCGGCAAAGAGTTCATTGGCTGCCTTGCTGATCGTATTTCCCATTGTGACGACATGAAATGCGACAACATCGACTTTGCCTGAATCTTTGGAGGCAAAGAAATCTGCCAAACATAATCTGCGATCGCGAGATTGGCGTGGGAAGGAGAAGCGAACTCGCTCTTTACCTTCGTTAGCTCCTTCGTGATGCAAGATGATCAGATCGTTTCCATCGGAAACACATGGGAAATATCCATAAACAACGGCTGCTTCTAACCAACTATTGGATTGCACATCGTTGAGTAACTTACGAAGACGTGGACGGCCTTCAGACTCAGCCATAGTTTCGTATTCACCTCGCGCACCTTTCAGACCCCACTGGCCCATAAAGAGAGCGCGTTCATCGAGCATTCCGACGTAATCTGCAAGTGGAATACCTTTCACAATACGGCTACCAAAGAATGGCGCCTTAGGGATTGAAATATCGAGAGCAACATCGCTGCGGACTGTGTCGATGACGGATTCGCCTTCATTCTTACGAGCAACTGCCTTCACTTTGCGCTCTCGTAGTGCTGGAAGTGCTGCTCCTTCTTCTCCACGCTTGACGGCCATAATCGCATCCATGAGACGCAAACCTTCGAATGCATCGCGCGCATACCGAACTTCGCCTGGGAAGATTGCTGCAAGATCTTGTTCAACATAAGCACGAGTGAGCGCTGCTCCCCCGAGAACGACTGGCCATTTATCTGCAAGACCGCGAGATGTAATCTCTTCCAAATTCTCTTTCATGATTACAGTTGACTTCACTAACAGACCTGACATGCCCACCGCATCAACATCATTTTCCAGCGCTGCATCAATAATCTGGTTAACAGTCTGCTTGATTCCGATATTGACAACTTGGTAGCCATTGTTGGTCAAGATAATATCGACGAGATTCTTGCCGATATCGTGTACATCGCCCTTCACCGTTGCAAGCAACATACGACCGCGACCTTGGCCATCCGTCTTCTCCATATGAGGCTCGAGATAGGCAACAGCTGATTTCATGACTTCAGCGCTTTGCAGGACGAAGGGAAGTTGCATCTCGCCCTTGCCAAATAGCTCTCCTACAACCTTCATACCTTCAAGAAGGTGGTCATTGATAATGGCAAGTGGAGTAATTCCCTCACTCATGGCAGCATCAAGATCTTCGTTGAGCCCAACTTTTTCGCCATCAATGATGCGATGTTCTAAACGTTGGCGAAGTGGAAGGGCCGCGAGTTCAGAGGCGCGAATGTTGCGCGAGGCCGCTAGCTCTACACCTTCAAAGAGTTGGAGGAATTCTTGAAGTGGATCGTAAGTACAGGTTTCACCGTCATATGTGCGGCGATCGTAAATCAAGTCCAATGCAACTTCCTTATGTCGCTCTTCGATACGAGCCATCGGCATAATCTTTGAGGGATGAACAATCGCTGAATCAAGTCCGGCTTCTACACATTCATGAAGGAATACAGAGTTGAGAACCACGCGAGAAGCTGGGTTGAGGCCAAAGGAAACATTGCTCACGCCGAGCGTTGTCTGCACTTGTGGGTATTCAGCCTTGAGCGCTCGTATCGCATTGATTGTTTCGATTCCATCGCGTCGTGTTTCTTCTTGACCCGTGGCGATGGGAAAGGTGAGAGCATCAATCAGGATATCGCCAACTGCTACGCCCCAATTGGTCGAGAGATCTTCGATAAGTCTGCGAGCAACGCGTAACTTCCATTCGGTGGTGCGAGCTTGCCCTTCTTCATCAATAGTCAGTGCAACAACTGATGCGCCATGTTCTTGAACAAGTGGCATGATGCGAGCAAATCGAGATGTTGGTCCATCTCCATCTTCGTAATTGACCGAGTTAATCACGCAACGCCCACCGAGAGCCTCGAGGCCAGCCTTGAGTACAGCAGGTTCAGTTGAGTCAAGGACGATGGGAAGAGTTGACGCAGTTGCAAAGCGTGAAGCAATCTCAGTCATATCGCGAACACCATCGCGTCCAACATAATCTACTGAGAGATCGAGCATGTGAGCGCCATCGCGAATTTGATCGCGCGCAATTTCAACACAGGTAGACCAATCTTCT
>JBAWXP010000095.1:0-3507 GCA_037143995.1 Actinomycetota bacterium | reverse complement strand
TGCTTTCCTGTGTACATCATTAGCGAGTCAGCTTTCGATATGTTGCACGATGCGGACGTGCTGCATCTGCACCCAGACGTAAAATCTTATTCTCTTCATAGGATTCAAAGTTTCCTTCAAACCAGAACCACGTGGAATCACCCTCGTAAGCCAAAATATGTGTTGTTACACGGTCGAGGAACCAGCGATCGTGGGAGATCACAACGGCGCAACCAGGAAATTCGAGCAATGCATTTTCAAGCGAACCGAGTGTTTCGACATCAAGGTCGTTCGTTGGCTCATCCAGAAGCAATAGGTTTCCACCCTGTTTCAGCGTCAACGCCAAGTTCAAGCGGTTACGTTCTCCACCAGAGAGAACTCCTGCTGGCTTCTGTTGATCAGGACCCTTAAAACCAAATGCTGCAACGTATGCACGCGATGGCATTTCTACTTGTCCAACCTTCATGAAATCAAGACCATCAGAGACAACTTCAAAGAGTGATTTCTTGGGATCGATGCCACCACGTGACTGATCAACGTAGGAAATCTTTACCGTTTCACCAATCTTTACAGTTCCTGAATCAGGAGTCTCCATACCTAAAATTGTCTTAAAGAGAGTTGTCTTACCGGCGCCGTTTGGCCCAATGACTCCAATAATTCCGTTGCGTGGCAAGGTAAATGACAAATCGTCAATAAGAACGCGATCGCCGAATCCCTTAACAAGGTGTTCGACTTCAACAACAACATTTCCAAGGCGTGGGCCAGGTGGAATTTGAATCTCATCAAAGTCCAACTTACGCATCTTGTCAGCCTCTGCTGCCATCTCTTCATAGCGTGCAAGACGGGCCTTTGACTTTGTCTGGCGACCCTTTGCATTCTGGCGAACCCAATCGAGTTCTTCAGATAGACGCTTTGCGCGCTTTGCATCTTTCTGACCTTCAACTTTCAGACGCGCAGCTTTTGTCTCAAGGTATGTTGAGTAATTTCCTTCATATGGATATGCGCGACCTCGGTCGAGTTCAAGGATCCACTGTGCAACGTTGTCCAAGAAGTACCTATCGTGCGTAATCGCTACAACGGTGCCTGGATATTTGCTGAGGTGTTGTTCTAACCATAAGACAGATTCGGCATCCAAGTGGTTAGTAGGTTCATCGAGCAGTAGAAGGTCAGGTGCTTCAAGAAGCAACTTACATAAGGCCACGCGACGCTTTTCACCGCCAGATAAGACCTTTACATCAGCATCGCCTGGTGGGCAGCGCAGCGCATCCATCGCTTGTTCGAGTTGTGAATCAAGTTCCCATGCATTGCGATGATCGAGTTGTTCTTGGAGCTCGCCCATCTCGGCTAATAACTTGTCGTAGTCGGCATCTGGGTTTGCCATCTCTTCTGAGATCTCATTAAAGCGGCGCACCATCTCCATGGTCTCAGCAACGCCCTCTTGCACATTTTCAAGAACGGTTTTTTCTTCATTGAGATGTGGTTCCTGCAAAAGAATTCCGACTGTGTATCCAGGTGATAAATAAGCCTCGCCATTAGATGGTTGTTGCAGACCAGCCATGATCTGAAGGACTGTTGATTTACCAGCACCGTTAGGGCCAACCACACCGATCTTTGCGCCAGGCAAGAACATCAAAGTAACGTCGTCGAGAATTACCTTTTCACCATGCGCTTTACGCGCCTTCTTCATCGTGTAAATGAACTCAGCCATAAGGCGAGACTCTACCCGTCAATGCTTCGGTAGACTTACTCCGCAATCGCAAGATGCACCACACATGTGCCCGTAGCTCAGTCGGATAGAGCAACCGCCTTCTAAGCGGTAGGTCGCTGGTTCGATTCCAGCCGGGCACACCCTTCTTATTTGAATACACCATTAAAAGCAGAGAGCCCGGACCATTGCTGGCCCGGGCTCTCTTACTTAGATTTTAGCTAGATGCGTTATGCAATCTTTGCTGTCAACTTAAGGATTGCCTTACCAAGCTCAGATGTCTGAGTGATTGGAATCATTCCTTCTGTTGTGACCTTTGTTGAGCAGTTAAATGCCATGTATTCAACCTGGCGCTTAACAGCTGCTGCAAGATCTGCCTTACCGTAGTTTGACTTAACCATTGCGTATGTACCCGCTGTGAATGGGTATGCATCTGCATCAGTTGTCTTGTAGTTCCATGAGATGAGGCCTGTTGCGTTATCAAGTGTTGATACTGCGAACATTGCCTGAGCACCTGTTACATCTGGTGAAACTGTCTTTCCAGCGTTGTTGATAACAACTGCAGCCTTAAGAGCTGGGTTAGCTGTAATGAAGCCTGTTTCGATGTAAGCGATTGAGTACTTTGTGTTTGCTGCAAGAGCTGCAACGCCATCTGAACCTGTACCAGCCTGGAATGAACCAGCCTTAGTTGAGATATCAGTTGGGTTTGATGTTACGAATGAATCGTTACCAGCCTTTGTCCAAACAGATGGAGCTGCACCAGCAAGAGCTGATGTGAAGTTGTTTGTTGTGCCTGATGTTGAACCACGGTAGATAACAGTGATTGGCTTATCTGGCATTGTCATTGGGATTGTAAGTGTGCGGTAGTGATCGACAACTGGAGCACCCTTAGCATCAAGAACAGTCTTTCCACCGCTTACCTTGTAAACAGGGATTGAGCGAGCACGCTGTACATCAGCAACGATTGCTGGATCGTTCCAACGTGTGATTACGCCAGAGAAGATCTTTGCAAGTGTTGTTACTGAAAGCTGAACTGGCTTTGAAGCTGAGTTGTTCAAGTTGTAAGCAATACCGATTGGCCATACTGCTGCTGGAATGTGGAAGACGCCTGCTGGAGCAGCTGTGTTAGCTGAGTCAGAGAATGCCATGTCCTTTGTTCCTGCGTTGATTGCAGTCTTTCCTGCACCTGAACCGCCACCTGCATGTGAAAGTGTGTCCTTGGTATCAGCTTGGTAGCTGGTCTTGCACTTCTCGAGGAATGTTGAAACAGATGTAGCACCTGCAGAAGTAAGATCATAAGCAACAGCTGATGGTGCAATTGCAACTACTGCTGCAGTAGCAAGAATTGCTACCTTTGATAGTGAAGAAATACGCATTGTCTGCCTTTCGTAGAGTTAGAACGCGTTCGTGAAGCGAACACTCTCCGAAAGAGTTAACCTAAAGGGGTAACTATGGTTAACAGTTGGTAAACACTGCGTGAAGCATTGCCTTCTAGCCGAAGCGACCTGTCACATAGTTCTCTGTGCGCTGATCGCGTGGGCGAGAGAAGATCTCGTTGGTAGGACCCATTTCGATCATCTGTCCTGGGCCACCGTCCGATAGGAAGAAGGCTGTGTAATCAGATACACGAGCTGCCTGCTGCATATTGTGAGTAACGATCACGATAGTCATGGTTTTAGAGAGCTGAGAGATTGTCTCTTCGATGCGAAGTGTTGAACCTGGGTCAAGTGCAGAACATGGTTCATCCATGAGCAAGACCTTTGGCTTTACAGCCAATGCGCGAGCGATGCAGAGACGCTGTTGCTGACCACCTGAGAGGCCGC
>JBAWXP010000094.1:0-3674 GCA_037143995.1 Actinomycetota bacterium | reverse complement strand
CATCGTGGAATCGGTAGTCAAATGATGGGTTTACTTCCTGTAATTCAAGGACGCGGCCCATGACATCTCCGGTACGTTGGAAGAAATCACGATAGACGGCATGAAGAGTAAGAAGTGAAGGGCCAGTATCAAATGCATAACGACCAATCCATTCTGTTCTGCATTTTCCACCAGTGCGACTGGATGCTTCAAAGATGGTCACAGTGTGGCCCGCCTTGGCAAGACGCGCAGCGGTGCAGAGACCACCGATACCTGCGCCGACAATTGCGATCTTTTCGGGATTTTTTACCTTGCCCACATGGCCGGTCATACAGTGCGACCCTTCCACTGAATGCTTCCGCGCTTTGCCCAAGAATAAGTAAATAAATATATCAAGAGCGCACTGGAGAGTGGGTGAAGGAATGCATACATCGGATTACTTCGAGATCGAATTGCACTCATCGCTCGGGTAAGAACAATATAGAAATAGAGGATTAGCCCAAATGAATAACCACTAAAAAAGAGTAGGACCGGAAGAATTCCCGTGGCAAAGATAAAGAGAGAAGCAATGACGGTTCCTAGCGGGCCACCAAATGCTTTCCAGAGTGATTTTCCATATCCCTGACGGATTTCGTTAAAGGAGGCATACATACGTGTGCTTGCGATTTCTGATCCTTCTGTCACTACTCCTTTAAATCCCGATGCGATAAGCGAACGCGCGAGTTCAATATCGTCCAGGATTTGGTTCTTTACCGATACAAAACCATCGACTGCTTTCAATGAGGAATTACGAACTACAAAGAATTGACCGTTTGCAACTGCTGTTGAACGACGTGGAAATTTCTCAGCTAGTCGCAGCACGACCGTGCTCATCCATGACCAATGCAAGATGGGTTGTATTAACTTCTCACTGAAAGTGAGCGCAATCTGTCGCGGGTAGGGGGAGAGAAAATCGAGGCGAAGATCGTTTAATTGGTTGATTGCGCAGGCTATTGCCCTTGGCTGTAAGCGCACATCTGCATCTAGCGTGATGATGTATTCCGAATCAGCGGCTTCAAATCCAGTTTGAAGAGCAGATACCTTTCCAAGCCAACCCTGGCGCAGGGTAGGGGAGTCGATGATTGAAAATCGGCTATCGCCAAGGGTTGCAGCTCGCAAAAAATCTAACGTTTTATCTGTAGATGCATCATTAATAATGATGAACTTAAGGTTATTGACTCCACGTTGGGCTGCAAGTGCTGATACGAACTCATGGACATTATCGGCTTCATCACGCATTGGAACTATGACTGTGACAGATCCACTAACAAGTTCATCGTTCTTTGGCATACGAATTGTTGCAAAATTAATGACTGAGATTGCAAAGATGAGAAAGTTCAGTACCAAGAGAATTTGGAACATGGATTATTGATTCTTGCCGCTGAGCCAGCTGGAGAAGAAGTAAGGAATCAAGAGAGATCCCAAGATTGCACTTCCGAAGAAGGCAAGTCCAGGACGATCGAAGAAGAACAAATTCCCAATAAATCCAGAAAAGAGAGTCCACACTAAAAGTGCATCAACTGCGGCAAGGGATGCTCCAACTTTGCGACGCTCGCGAGGAAGAACAAGATGCAAGAGCCCGACAATGACTAACCCTGCCAGCATCCAACCAAATGCATTGGAGAGTGGAATATCTGGTGTGAACGGAACGTGTGATCCTGTAACTTCCCATTTCCATCTTCCCGCTGCGACCATTTGTGGATCCAGGAATAAGTCCCACGCCGCAAGAATTGCGCCGCCATAGATGAAGACCCAATTACCTGCGATACGCCTTGATGCGACAAGTGCTGGGTGAACCATCATCACCCATGCAAAAGGAACTACGAGCGGTACGCCAAATATTGCTTGGCCAAGGGATGAGTCATATTGGTAGATACCAAATGGCCAACCAGTATGTAATCCGAGCGCCTCAATCCCAAGTCCAAAGAGTGCAGTCAAAGGTAGGTAGCGAGTTGAATACTTTGCACCGTATGCAAGGTGTCCATGCATCACCATGGCGAGTGCGCCTATATATACAGTCGCAATTGTGACAATGCGAAGTGCGCTTCCGTGAATGAGCGGATAGGAAATCTGCAAGGCAATCGTTAGCCCCACAAGAAGAAATAAGAAGTTTCGCGCTTTTGGAGAGAGTCCGCCACGGCGTCTGCGACGCGGGTTGTAGTGGCGAATCGACATGGGCTAAGTCTGCCTTACTTGCCTGCGTGGGCAGTAATTTCACCGCGAAGTTCGAGGACTTCAAAGCGTGCAAAGAGTTCTTCGCTATACCAACCGATGGATTCGGTCTGTGCAATCGCAACTTGGTGAGCCTTGCCCTTATATGCAAAATCGCGAAGAGCCGAAGCCGATTGCCATAATGAGAAAGTTCCTTGTAATCCGATTGGTGCCTCACCAATTCCTATTGCTGCAATCAAACCTGGATTGCTGTGAAGGTCGAGGACTACGGGAGGAACTGATTTCCAGAAAATAAAGTTCTTATTCCATTTGATGCGAGCTCGCGTAATGGCAGCAATCTGCGCATCTGGATTGGAGAGAGGAGCAACGAAATCAAAAGGGTTCTTCTTAGCCCACAGTCCATGTGATGACAGTGGTGAAAGGAGTGCACGAAATTCTGAAGTAGATCTCTTGCGCCAGTTGGTGACAATCGAGGATTGATCAAACGCGTCAAGACGATCCTTATCTATGACGACGACCATGCCCCAACGAGTGAGGTCTGCATCGCTAGGAGTGAAGGTGCGACCGGTTCCAGTTCCTAAAAGCTTGGAGAATGAAATCCCAGTGAACGTACGGGTTCGAAGTCGGTCAATTGCCATAGAGATTAAGGCAAATGGAATACTCTTGCGCTCAACACAGAAAAAATAGACCACTGTGAGTTGCATGTGCTCAGTTTCTCATGATTTGGAGCAAGTGATGATTCGAAAGCGGCTCTTTGCAGAGTTTGTCGGTACCGCAACGCTTGTCGCAACTGTCGTGGGCTCGGGCATTATGGCTACAAACCTCAGCACAGATGTTGGGGTTCAACTACTGATCAACACCATTGCGACGGTATTCGTTCTCTACATCCTGATCACTCTCTTTGCCCCGGTGAGCGGAGCCCATTTCAATCCACTCGTAAGCGGTATTTCTTATTTCCGTAAAGACCTTTCACTGTCTCACGCAATCTACTTTCTAATTTCACAAATAGTCGGCGGAACCTTTGGAGCAGTACTAGCCAATCTCATGTTTAAACATCCAGCGCTCGAGCCATCGCACCATCTACGAAATGGTAGCAATCTTTTATTAGGTGAAGTCATTGCCTCAGCTGGCCTGATCTTCATCATCTTCCTTGCCATCAAACAGGGAATCGAAAAGAAAATCCCGCGACTCGTCGCAGCATGGATTGGCGCCGCCTACTTCTTTACCTCCTCTACCTCTTTTGCTAACCCCGCCGTCACAATCGCTCGAAGCTTCACAGATTCATTTTCCGGAATTAAATTCTCATCAGTACCTACCTTTATCGCAGCTCAAATTGTTGGAGCGATACTCGGCTATCTTGGATTTTCCTTCATAACA
Source organism: Actinomycetota bacterium (assembly GCA_037143995.1). GTDB lineage: Bacteria > Actinomycetota > Actinomycetes > Nanopelagicales > Nanopelagicaceae > Planktophila. The sequence goes on along the minus strand of JBAWXP010000094.1, from coordinate 107 downwards.
ACTAAATCAAAGTCAGGAAAGTAATTGAGCAAACCAAGCGTTCTCTTTGTCTGTGTTCACAATGCCGGTCGATCACAGATGGCGGCCGGTTTCATGCGCGAACTTGG
>JBAWXP010000093.1:0-3844 GCA_037143995.1 Actinomycetota bacterium | reverse complement strand
GCCCCAGGCAAAGTGCTGGTGATTGGTGGCGGCGTAGCAGGACTCAACGCCGCAGTAATTGCGATGGGAATGGGCGCTGATGTAACAATCATTGATCGCTCTGTCGCACGTCTTCAATACATAGACACAAGTTATGGCGGACGCATTAAGACTTTGACCTCTTCCAAACATGCCATTGAACGAGAAGCCAAGCAAGCAGATCTTGTTATCGGCGCAGTGTTGGTGCATGGAGCAAAAGCTCCTAAGTTAGTATCAAATGCTTTAGTGGCACAGATGAAATCAGGTTCGGTTCTAGTAGATATCGCTATTGATCAGGGCGGATGTTTTGAAGATTCACGTCCGACAACCCATGCCGAGCCAACCTATCAAGTGCACAACTCCGTTTTTTACTGCGTGGCTAATATGCCAGGGGCAGTCCCTGTTGCCAGCACATATGCGCTCACAAATGCGACTTTGCCGTATGCCTTAGCGATTGCAAATCATGGCTGGAAGAAAGCCTGCGCACAAGATCTCAATTTAGCCAAGGGCCTTAATGTTCATGATGGGAAGATTTACTATCAAGCCGTAGCCAAGGCACATGGATATGACAGCGTTGAACTTTGATTTAGTTTCTACTTCTTTTCTCAATCACCTAACGATTGAACGCGGCTTATCTGTTCACACGATCGCTGCCTATCGCAGGGATTTGATTAAGTTTGAAAACTTCCTCAACGGGAGAGCATTGGGGGATGTGGACCCGCAAATCATTTCTGATTTTGAAGTATCTCTTAAGAGCTCTCAAGCATCACCCGCCAGCATTAGTCGAATCAATTCAACACTTCGTTCATTTTTCAAACATGCCATGAGTGAGTTTGGGATAGCTAATCCAACTTTTGAAATGTTGCCGAGCCAAACAAAACGCAGACTTCCGAAAGCACTAACTGTTGAACAGATTATGTCGTTGATAAATGCTGCCTATAGAGAAAGTGAACCAATCACGCTTCGAGACCAAGCAATGATCGAACTGCTCTATAGCAGCGGTGCCCGTGTCTCGGAATTAGTGGGAATCAACATTGCAGATATTTCAACTGCACAAAGTGCGGATGGTGAGATCACGACTTTAAAGCTGCGCGGAAAAGGTTCTAAGGAGCGAATAGTTCCACTTGGTTCCTTTGCAACAAAGGCCATTACTGATTACTTAGTCCGCATACGTCCCATGCTTGCAGCAAAGAATTCAAAAACTAATGCCGCCCTTTTTCTTAACTCCAGGGGAGCGCGCTTAACTCGCCAGTCAGCATGGAATATGGTGATTAGAGCGGCTGAGGATGCAGGAATTGAAGCGCATGTTTCGCCCCATGTCTTTAGACATTCCTATGCAACTCATCTGTTGGATGGCGGGGCAGACATTCGAGTTGTTCAAGAACTCTTGGGACATGCTTCAGTGACTACAACGCAGATTTACACGCTTATAACTATCGATAAAGTACGAGAGAGTTATTCACTCGCACATCCGCGCGCACGCGGCTAGTAGTTCTTACAGTCCGCGTAGGCGGCGGGCAAGAATACTTTGATCACCTTTAGCTTCAAGATCAGCGATGATGACAGCGATTGACTCGCGAACAATACGGCCGCGATCAACTGCCAAACCTAGATCTCCACGAAGTTGTAGTCGTGCTTGATCCAATTCAAAGAGTTCATCAGGTGAGAGATAGACAGTGATTTTTTCATCATGACGCTCACGGCCTGATGGAGAGCGATCAACTGTTGTGACACGACGTCGTGCGATTGTGCGAACACCCTTTTTACTAGATGGAGCCTTGGGTGTTGCAATAGCTGGTGGTACTAGTGGTGCAGGTGTTTCACTTTGTGCTGGAACAGCGCTTAACGCTGGGGCAGTCGAACGAAATAGTTCATCAGCACCTGGAAGATTTGCTCTGCGTGTCATCGTGCGCCTCCTCGGGCAATAAGTTCTCTAGCTAGTCGGCGATATGAAGCTGCGCCACCTGAGCTGGTTGCATACGTTGTGATTGGTTCGCCGACAACAGTTGTTTCAGGGAAACGAATTGTCTTGGCGATAATTGTTTCAAAGACATCTTGTGGGAACTGTTCAAGAATGCGCTCTAGTACTTGGCGATTGTGTGAAGTCTTCTTGTCATACATCGTTGCCAAAATACCAATGAGTTTAAGATTTGGATTGAGGAAGTTCTTCACCTTGTCCAAGTTACCTTTAAGTTCAATGAAGCCGTGAAGTGCGAAATATTCACATTGCAAAGGAACAATTACTTCATCAGCTGCAACAAGTGCGTTGATAGTTAACTGCCCCATTGTTGGCTGGCAGTCGATCAAAATGACGTCGTAGTAATCACGCAGTGAACCTAGAGCGCGCTTGAGATATTGCTGACCGCCAATTTCTGCGCCCAGTGTTGTTTCAGCTGTTCCAAGGTCGCGGTTTGCTGGCAAGAAATCAAGGCCTGGCACTGCAGATTTAAGAACGATGGAATCCACATTGGCTGTTGGAGTCATGAGTGCGTAGTAAACAGTTTGTTCCAACGGAAGTGAGTGGGCGTTAACACCCAGACCAAGTGAGAGACCACCTTGAGGATCAAAATCCACAAGGAGAACACGACGACCCATCTCGGCAAGGGAAGCACCAAGATTGATTGTTGTAGTTGTTTTGCCGACTCCACCTTTTTGGTTGAAGATCGCGACAACTTTTGCATTTCCATGTTCGGTGATCGGAGGTGGTGTTGGGATATTTGCCGCGCTTTTGCCCAGAAGAGTTGCAGTAGTGGCTACATCTTCTTGCTTTGTCGATTTAGCGTTCAAGCGTCAAACCTCTTTTCCGTGAAGTGAGCGCGAGCCTACGCGCTACCCAGAACTGGAGCAACTGTGAAGTAGGGTGACGCCATGGATTTATCACTGGAGGAATCAAAGGATGTGAACGCCGTAGCAGGCGCCTTCTCCGTCCACCTCGATAACTTTGATGGTCCTTTCGACCTGCTCCTACAGCTTATTTCGCGCCACAAAATGGATATCACTGAGATATCTCTGAGCCTTGTGACCGATGAATTCATAGCCTTTATTAGGGCCTTGGAGGCCTCAGGAGAGGGTTGGCGCTTGGATCAGGCCACCGAATTCCTAGTCGTGGCTGCAACCTTGTTAGATTTGAAAGCGGCGAGATTATTGCCAAGTGGTGAAGTCGATGATGAGGAAGATCTAGCCCTTCTTGAGGCTCGAGATATTCTCTTTGCTCGCTTGCTGCAGTACCGAGCGTTCAAAGAGATCGCGGCGACCTTTAGCGAGCGCATCACAACGGCCGATAAGTTCTTCCCACGCGTTGTGGCTCTGGATCCAACCCTGAGTGCGCTGCTTCCTGAGGTGCTAATCGGTGTCGGGCCACAGCGCTTTGCAGCTATTGCCGAGCGAGTCTTAACTCCTAAGGTTGCACCGGTTGTCAGTGTGGAGCATCTGCATCTTCCGCTGGTCAGTGTTGCTGAAGAGTCTCGAGTTGTAGTTGAGGCTTTGCGCAGATCTAAGTCGATGAGCTTTAGAAACCTCGTCTCTGATGCTGAAAATACCCTCGTAATTGTTGCGCGATTCCTGGCCCTGCTCGATCTCTATCGGCAGGGAGTTTTGCGCTTTGACCAGGTCATGGCTATGGGAGAGCTACAAATCTCGTGGACTGGATCTGAGTCTGGGGAAGTAGAAGTCACAGATGAATTTGATATCCCCGTAGTTTTAGAAGATGACGAACCGACAGAAGGTAGTACCAATGTCTAATGTAGAAGTTGAGCGTTCCATCGAGGCAATCCTGATGGTCGTAGATGAGCCGGTTTCAGAGATCATTTTGGCTCAGGTCTTGGAG
>JBAWXP010000092.1:0-3898 GCA_037143995.1 Actinomycetota bacterium | reverse complement strand
CCCATACGCTTTGATTCATTTTCAATACGGCCGATGAGTTCTGTAGTTTCCTTCTCTCCGGTAACTGCACCTTGTCGATGAAGTTCTGAGAAGCCACGGATTGCGGTTATAGGAGTACGCAGTTCATGCGATGCATCGGCTACGAAGCGACGTAACTTATTTTCGCTCTGAGTCTGCACTGCAAAAGATTTTTCAATACGCGAAAGCATTGTGTTTAGTGATGTAACAAGGCGACCCACTTCAGTCTTTGGGTCCACAACCGGCATACGTGCAGATAGATTTCCTGCTGCGATTTCTTCGGCAGTGACTTCAGCATCTTCTAAAGGCCGCAAACCAACTTTAATAACTGCACGCGCAGCAAGAGCGATAATGAGTAAAAGAATCAATCCAATGAGCGAGAAGAGAAAACCTAAACGGCCGCTTGTTCTATCAAGATCTGCAAGAGATTGTGCGGCGATTACCGTTCCACCATTATTTGGAATTGCTCGTGCCACGACACGAAAATCTGAACCAGGTGCATCGATAGTAAATGGCTTATCACCATGCACCGCAATTTCTTCAGGTAGCAATCCGGTTACATAGTTAGTAATAGAAGATGAATTGAGGTCACCACCGAGTCCACCCACAACATTGCCAAGTGGATCCAAAAGCGTGACAGAGCTTGATGTTGGAATACGAGAAAGTGGCGCAGGGCTAGCAGCTGACTTTTTCATCTGTTCGTCATCGCCGCCGGTCAATACTTCACTCGTCTCGTGAGCAATTCCCGCCTGTTCAATGCGAGGAAGACTGCCTTCAGCAATTGAGGTGATCTGCTTATCAATTTCGGAGGTGAGATACCCCTTAAGAAGAGATTGGGTAAGAAGGCTTGCAGCGAAGTAGCCAAGTGCAGTGAGCAGAACAATGCCGAGTGTGAGTCGGCTTCGCAGGCTCCAGTTGCGAAATGGCGATTGCATAGTTCTTTACTTTACTGCAGGCAATCTGAGACGGTATCCAACACCGCGCACTGTATGTATTAATGCTGGCTCATAGATGTCAATCTTCTTGCGAAGGTATGAGATATAGGTTTCTACGATTCCTGCATCTCCACCAAAATCGTAATCCCATACATGATCCAAGATCTGCGCCTTCGATACAACGCGATCAGCGTTGATCAGGAGATAACGCAAAAGTGTAAATTCTGTAGGGGAAAGTTCAATCAAAGTTCCTGCGCGGCGAACTTCATGAGTTGCTTCATCGAGTTCAAGATCTGCAAAGCGAATTTTTTCTTCTTCCATGGTCTGCTCGACAACACCGATGCGACGCAATAGCGCACGCAAACGTGCTACGAGCTCTTCCAGGCTAAATGGTTTTGTCATGTAATCATCGCCACCGATAGTTAAGCCTTGGACTTTATCTTTCATCTCATCTTTTGCAGATAAGAAAAGAACACCAACTTCTATTCCTTCATTGCGAATCTGGCGACAGACTTCAAAGCCATCAAGATCAGGCAACATGACATCGAGAATCATTGCGTGTGGTTTAAATTCCTCTGCAATTGTTAACGCTTGCGATCCAGTTGCCGCAGTACGCACATCGAATCCAACAAATTTCAAACTTGTTGCGATGAGATCGCTAATACTTGTCTCGTCATCGACGACGAGAATGCGCTGGCCAGAATTTTCAGTTGTCATGCCGTAAGAGTGCTCCTTCTTGCTGTGCCTTTGCTGAGAATTGGTCGCCATTACGCGGTGGAGATTGCGCGCTGAATTACACGCCTGTAACTCCACACACAATGGGGATAAAGTATGTGGATAACACTTTTTTCTTCCCCTTTTTAATAGGAACCCTCACCCCCTTTCTTTTCGTGCGGTATTGCCCACCTCAGAGGCTTTTCAGGGTTATTTCACTTTCTATTTAACGATAGGATTTCACCCTGCTGTTGAGGAAAAACCGCTCTACAGCCAAAATGAGCCAGTTTTCAAAAGGGGACTTTTGTGAGTAAAGAGACCGTGAATCAGGGCAAGGGCGGATATGACGCCTCCTCGATCACCGTCCTCGAGGGGCTCGAAGCTGTTCGTAAGCGCCCCGGCATGTATATCGGCTCAACCGGCGAACGCGGATTGCACCACCTTGTCTATGAAATCGTCGATAACGCAGTCGATGAAGCGCTCGCGGGTTATTGCACCGAGATTGCAATAACTCTGATGGCAGATGGCTCGCTCAAAGTTGTCGATAACGGTCGCGGAATTCCAGTTGATATCCACCCCATCGAGAAGAAGCCAGCTCTTGAAGTTGTTCTGACAGTTTTGCACGCAGGTGGAAAGTTCGGAGACGGTGGGTACTCAGTCTCTGGTGGCTTGCACGGAGTTGGATCGTCAGTAGTCAATGCCTTGTCAACAAATTTATTTGCAACTGTAAAGCGCGATGGGTTTATCTGGTCACAGCAATACAAACTCGGTGTTCCAACTGCCCCTGTAGCAAAAGGTGAGGCAACAACTGAGACTGGGACGACAATTCAATTCTGGCCATCTGAAGATATCTTCGAAACAACTGATTTCTCATTTGAAGTTCTCTCTACACGCTTTCGCGAAATGGCATTTCTTAATCGCGGCTTAATTTTATCTCTCACCGATATGCGCGATGGCCATGTCGATGAAAAGGGCGAACAGCTAACAGTGCGCTATCAATATCAAGGCGGAATCACTGACTTCGTGAAGCACCTTAATTCAACCCGCGGCGAACTCCATAAATCTGTCATTGCTCTCGCGGCCGAAGATAAGAAGGCTCGTCTATCTCTTGAAGTTTCCATGCAATGGAATAACGGCTTCTCTGAATCCGTCTATACCTTTGCTAACACCATTCACACCCACGAAGGTGGAACACACGAAGAAGGTTTCCGTACAGCACTCACTTCGGTCGTGAATAAGTTTGCTGAAGAACAAGGCTTGATCCGCAAAAAAGAAGATCGCCTCACAGGAGACGATGTCCGCGAAGGCCTTACAGCGATTGTTTCAATCAAACTAGGCGAGCCACAATTTGAAGGTCAGACAAAGACAAAGCTTGGTAATACTGAGGCGAAGTCATTTACACAAAAAGTTGTCAACGAACATTTGACACAGTGGTTTGAACAAAATCCTCAAGAAGGTAAAGACATTATTCGTAAATCAATCGATGCAGCATCTGCTCGCGTTGCAGCACGTAAAGCACGCGACTTAGCGCGCAATCGAAAAGGTTTGCTCGAAGGTCGCGGAATGCCCGGCAAGCTTGCCGATTGTCAGTGGACTGACCCGGCAAAGTGCGAGCTCTACATTGTCGAAGGCGACTCTGCGGGTGGTTCTACAAAGGGTGGACGCGATTCACGTAACCAAGCAGTTCTTCCTATCCGAGGAAAGATTCTTAACGTTGAAAAGGCGCGCATCGATCGCGTTTTACAGAACAATGAAGTTCAAGCGCTCATCACCGCACTTGGTACTGGCGTTCACGATGATTTCGATATTGCAAAGCTTCGTTATCACAAAATTATTTTGATGGCCGATGCTGACGTTGACGGTCAACACATTCGCACACTTTTGCTCACCCTGTTATTCCGCTTTATGCGTCCGCTGATTGAAAATGGGTTCGTTTATCTTGCGCAACCACCGCTCTATAAATTGAAGTGGGGCGGAAAAGATCCCGTTGAATACGCATTTAGCGATAAAGAGCGTGATGGCATGATCAAAATTGGTCTCGATGCAGGAAAGCGCCTTCCTAAAGAAGATGGAATCCAGCGCTTTAAAGGACTTGGCGAGATGCCCGCAAAAGAGTTGTGGGATACAACCATGGACCCAGATCATCGCGTTCTGATTCAAGTAACTCTCGATGATGCAGCAGCGGCAGATGATTTGTTCTCAGTATTAATGGGTGAAGATGTCGAACAACG
>JBAWXP010000091.1:0-3906 GCA_037143995.1 Actinomycetota bacterium | reverse complement strand
GCATGAAGTTCGGTACAACTTTTATCTGCCTTGATTCCTAGTGCGAGTGCGTGTTCGCGACCGCCGCTTCCGACTAGGAGGATTTTCATGGCTTAGATGAAATCCTTGACAACAATTGTCTGGGTTCGCCCGGGACCTACGCCGATGGCGCTCATTGGTGCACCTGAAATCTTTTCGAGGAAGGTGATGTAATCCTGGGCATTCTTTGGAAGATCGCTTAACTTCTTTGCACCAGAAATATCTTCTTTCCATCCTGGAAGATATTCATAAATTGGCTTTGCGTGGTGGAAATCTGATTGTGATGCAGGAAGTTCTTCAACGCGCTTTCCATCGATTTCATATGCAACGCAGACTGGAATTTGCTCCCAGCCGGTAAGCACGTCGAGCTTTGTGAGGAAGAAATCTGTAAGTCCATTAACGCGCACTGCATAGCGAGCAATAGGTGCGTCATACCAACCGCAGCGACGAGCTCGTCCTGTTGTGACTCCAACTTCGCCACCAATAGTGCGTAGTTTCTCGCCATCTTCATCGAAGAGTTCGGTGGGGAACGGCCCTGAACCAACACGAGTTGTGTATGCCTTCACGATTCCGATAACACGATCAATCTTTGTTGGTCCGATTCCAGAACCTGTACATGCGCCACCTGCAGTTGGGTTAGATGAAGTTACGAATGGATATGTACCGTGATCAACGTCGAGAAGTGTTCCTTGAGAACCTTCGAGAAGCACACGCTTTCCAGCCTTGAGAGCGTTATCTAGCAATAACACTGTATCTGCAACGTATGGACGCAAAATTTCTGCGTACCCCAAATACTCTTGGAGAACATCTTCTACTTCAATATCTTTACGGTTAAATACCTTGATAAGTACTTGGTTCTTATCGCGCAGCGCACCTTCGATCTTCTGGCGCAAAATTGATGGATCAAAGAGATCTTGTACGCGAATACCGATGCGGTTGATCTTGTCAGCATAGGCAGGTCCAATTCCGCGACCTGTGGTTCCGATCTTTGACTTACCTAAGAAGCGCTCTGAAACTTTATCGATAGTGCGGTGATACGGAGTAATCAAGTGAGCATTTGTTGAAATAACCAATTTGCTGCAATCGATTCCGCGTTCTGTCAGCCCCTTGATTTCTTCGAGCAATACACCTGGGTCGATAACGACACCGTTCGCAATTACGGGAATAACGTTGGGAGAGAGAATTCCAGATGGAAGTAAGTGAAGTGCGTACTTTTGATCGCCAATAACAACTGTGTGTCCTGCGTTATTGCCACCTTGATAGCGAACAACATAATCAACGCGATCACCCAACAAATCGGTAGCTTTACCCTTGCCTTCGTCGCCCCACTGAGCTCCCAGCAGTACTAATGCAGGCATGGATAAAGCCTCTCCGACTCGTTGTTAGTTAATTACTTGAGAAGTGATGTACCGGTTGAACGAAGATCTTCGCAAGCAAGGCCAACGCGTGCAGCGATTCCTGCTTCTGCAACTTTGCCCCACGCACGTGGATCGTAAATCTTCTTCACGCCAACTTCGCCATCAATCTTGAAGATGCCGTCGTAATTCTTCAACATGTAATCAGCAACTGGACGGGTAAATGCGTACTGAGTATCGGTGTCGATATTCATCTTGATAATTCCGTAATCAAGTGATTCGCGAATCTCTGAAAGAAGTGAGCCAGAACCACCGTGGAATACGAGATCCATCGGCTTGCTTCCGGCTGGAAGACCGAGCTTGGCAGCCACTGCATCTTGGAGAGTCTTGAGAATCTTTGGCTGCAATACGACGTTTCCTGGCTTGTAAACACCGTGAACGTTTCCGAATGTTGCAGCCACCATGTAGCGAGCTTTTGCATCGTGTCCAAGAGTTTCAATTGTAAGAATTGCATCTTCAGGTGTTGAGTAGAGCTTGGCATCATGCTTTGCCTCGACACCATCTTCTTCTCCACCGACTACGCCGATTTCAATTTCAAGAACTGTGTGAGCTGCAACTGATTTGTCGAGGAGTTCGCGTGCAACTTTCATATTCTCTGGCATATCAACTGCTGAGCCATCCCACATATGTGAGTTGAAGAGCGGCTGCTTGCCATCCTTGATGCGCTGAGCACCGATTTCAAGAAGTGGACGCATGAAACCGTCGAGCTTCTCGGCTGGGCAGTGATCAGTATGAAGACCGATATTGACGTTGTAATTCTTTGCAACAACGTGTGCAAACTCTGCGAGCGCAACTGCGCCATCGACCATGTTCTTTACAGTCGAACCTGAAGCGTATTCAGCGCCGCCCCACGAAAATTGAATGATTCCATCTGACTCTGCTTCGGCAAATCCACGAATTGCACCAATAAGTGTTTGTGATGATGAAACGTTGATTGCTGGATATGCAAATGAACCTGCTTTAGCGCGGTCCAACATTGCTGCATAAACTTCAGGGGTTGCTATTGGCATCGTGACTCCCAAGTAAGTGGCTAGAACTGGTGTAAACGCTCTGACGCACCATTGGGTCTTGAGTGAGGCTTACGCCTAATCCAACCACCTACCCTCGCGTATGAAAAATCGGCACACTGAATACGCGAGAGGTAAGGGGCATGGAGCCCTATGGATGAAGGATTTTCTGAAGCGCCGCGATGAGGCCGGCTAATAGGGCAGGGCTACTGAGTACCTTGAGCAAGATCGCAAGGAAAGCTGAAACTGTCATTTTTCTCCTTTCATTTTCGTTCATTTCGATGAAGGTGCGCATTATCGACAGTGAAAGAAATGCACATATGAGCATCTGCACTCGCTGTTGATAAGTAAGGCTTTAAAAAGAAGGGCTCGAGCGGTAACCTCGATGACATGGCATCTGATTCCATTGAAAATCTCTCAACCGAAGACCGTTCCTTTCTACCGTCTTCAGAATTTGCTGCGCACTCAAATGCACAACCTGGTCTTTACGCAGAAGCTGATAAAGACCGACTGGCATTTTGGGATAGGCAGGCGCACGCACTTACATGGGAGAAGAAGTGGGATAAGACCCTCGAATGGGAAGTTCCATACGCTCAATGGTTTGTAGGCGGAAAACTCAATGCAACTGTTTCAGCCCTTGATCGTCATATTGCTGATGGCAACGGTTCTCGCACCGCTTTTCACTTTGAAGGCGAACCGGGCGATACCCGAACAATTTCTTATTCAGAATTACTTTCTGATGTCAGTAAGGCATCAAATGCTCTGACATCAATTGGAATTAAATCCGGTGATCGCGTTGCAATTTACATGCCTCTGATACCTGAAGCAGTTGTTGCAATGCTTGCATGTGCGCGAATCGGCGCGATTCACTCAGTTGTCTTCGGTGGATTTTCTGCCGATGCACTGCTCTCTCGTATTCAAGATGCTGATGCGAAGTTAGTCATCACATCAGATGGCGGTTTTAGAAAAGGTGCAGCATTTGCCCTCAAGCCAGCAGTTGATGAGGCTCTCAAAGGTCAGACACATGTCGAGAAGGTAATAGTTGTAAAGCGCACTGGGCAGGAGACAGCTTGGGTCGAAGGTCGAGATGTGTGGTGGCATGACCTTGTCGATCCTCAGAGTTCAACGCACACACCTGAATTCTTCGATAGCGAGCACCCGCTCTTCATCTTGTATACATCGGGCACAACAGCAAAACCAAAGGGAATCTTTCATACAACAGGTGGTTATCTCACTCAAGCTGCCTATACCCATAAGGTCGTCTTCGATATCAAACCTGCCAGCGATATCTATTGGTGCACTGCCGATGTTGGTTGGATTACCGGCCATACCTACATGGTTTATGGCCCACTCATTAATGGTACGACTCAAGTAATTTATGAAGGTACACCCGATACTCCACATAAGGGACGTATCTTCGAAATTATCGAAAAGTATGGCGTCACTATTTTGTATACCGCTCCAAC
>JBAWXP010000090.1:0-3907 GCA_037143995.1 Actinomycetota bacterium | reverse complement strand
GCACATCCATATGACGTCATTCGCTCGGCTATCCCACCACGGGCGGCAAGTGTTGAGAAAGAGCTATTCAAACCTTCTGGCGCGAAGATAAAGATCACCAAACCATCGCGAAGTTATCTGCAACTGCCACCTTTTGCGCACGAGTCAGCAATAATCGCAGAGCATATGAAGGTATGCAGCAGAGATGGTCGGGTCCTAGTCATCGTTCCCGAAAGTCGTTTCGTTGATCAGATATGCAATCTCTATCCCGGTGCGATCTCTATCGATTCGTCGCTGGACCGTACTACTCGATATCGCAATTTTCTCAAGGCAGTCCATGGTTCTGCAGATATCTTTGTGGGAACACGTAGCGCGGTCTTCGCGTCGATTCCAGGCCTCACACGCATCGTCGTTGCAGATGAAGGTTCAGAGAATAGTTATGAGCGACGTTCACCTGGATGGAATGTTCGAGACGTTGCCATAGTGCGTTCCCAGATTGAGAAGGTCTCCTTAGATTTCATTGGATATTCACCTAGCTCAGAGATTTCTCGTCTCATAGAGTTGAAGTGGGTTACCTATAGCGCAGTGCGCCACAAGGTCTCTGTCCAGAATTTCCAACAAAGTACGAGCGAGTTACTTCCGGGCCGGATTATTTCTGAGGTTCGAAGGGCCTTGCAGAAGGGTCCAGTACTTTTTATCGCCTCACGCAAAGGCTATTCGCAGGCGCTCTCGTGTGCGCGTTGTCGCAATGTCGCTCGATGCGAATGTGGAGGTCGACTCTTTAAGAGCTCACCGAATTCAAAACCTGAGTGCGCACTCTGCGGAGTAAAGCAAGATCCGTGGAGTTGCACATGGTGTCAGGGCGTGACTCCATTCCTTATTGGACGTGGTAGTGCCAGATTTGCACAAGAGATTGGTTCAGCTTTTCCGGGTAATCAGATTACGGTTTCTGAAGGAGACCACATTCTCGATAAGTATGAAAAGAGTGACGGAATCGTTATTGCAACGCCTGGCTCTATACCAGTTGCGCAGAGTGGATATAGCGCACTAGTAATTCTTGAGGGAGATTCATACTTTGCTCAATCTGACATTCGCTCGCAGGAGCGCACCCGCGAATTGTTCTTCTCATGTGGGGGATTCTTGAGTAAGGATGGCGCCTTGTTACTTGTTTTAGCGAATGAAAACCCCATTATTGGAGCACTTTCGTCCTGGAAACCATCATTGCTCGCACAACGTGAATTGCGCGAAAGGCAAGAGGTATCACTTCCTCCGTATGTTCGAGCGCTCTCACTTGATATTGCTACGGCGGAAGTCAACCAGTTGATTCGCGGATTGGAGGTAGCCCGTGATGAGAAGAGGCTGCCAATAGATTCACGAATTCTTGGACCTGTCGAGTTAAAGGGTTCACTATCAAGAGTCCTGATAATGGCTCCTATTAATGAAGGTGAAGCGCTCATCACATTTATTCACGAGTATCAGAGACGTAGAAGTGCGGCGAAGAAGACCCTTGCTACTCTGCGAATAGATCCGTATTCATTGACCCGATAGGTAAGATAGGCACATGTCTATCAAGCCTATTCGCCACTTTGGTGATCCTGTTTTGGTGACGCCTGCAGATAACGTGCTCGATTTCGATAAAGAACTGCGCAATCTCGTCAAAGATTTAACAGAGACGATGTTGGATGCGCCCGGCGCGGGTCTTGCGGCTCCCCAAATTGGAGTGCCGCTACGAGTCTTTGTTTGGGATGTCGATGAGGCGCTAGGTCATCTCATCAATCCAACCCTTGATCTGAGTGAGGAGATTCAGGAAGGTGACGAAGGTTGTCTCTCTTTTCCAGATCTTGTCTATCCAACTCCACGGTCATTTCGCGCAGTCGCGAAGGGATTTAATATGCATGGAGAACCTCTAGTCGTTGAAGGTACTGAACTTTTAGCGCGCGCGCTTCAACATGAGACCGATCATCTCAACGGAATTCTCTTCATCGACCGACTTTCAGAGGAAGATCGCAAGATCGCAATGAAGGATATTCGTGAAGCAGATTGGTTTGGCTTGGCTAGCTCGATGGGAACAGCTCCACAGATCCGTATTTCACCGCATGATCCTTTTGGTCGGGGGCTCTGATTGCGTATTGCAGTCGCCGCCACACCCGCCGTGGCAATTCCAACGCTGAACGCACTTCTTGATTCAGAACATGTACTTGCCTTGATTATTACTCAACCTGATAGACCTGCTGGACGTGGGCTGCAATTGCAAGAGTCAGATGTTTCTCAGTGGGCTGCAGCAAAGGCCATTCACACTTTCAAACCAGAGACTTCCGAGCAATTGTTACCACTTTTGGCCGATGTAGATGTTCTTCTCACAATTGGCTATGGAGTACTGCTTCCTAGCGAGGTAATAAATGCACCTACGTATGGCTCGCTCAATCTGCACTTCTCACTTCTTCCGCGTTGGCGCGGTGCAGCTCCTGTCCAACGAGCGATTGAAGCCGGCGACTCGTTATCAGGAGTCACAGTCTTTGCACTCGATGAAGGTATGGATACGGGGCCAATCTATTCTGTAAAAAAGTTTGCACTCGATAGTGACATTACAAGCGATGAACTATTTAATGAGTTAGCTGATGTTGGGGTTGAAGCTGTGATGGAAACGCTAGCCGCGATTGAAGCCGGAAGAAAGCCAACCGCACAAAAAAGTGAGGGCGCCACTCGTGCCTATAAATTGCAGAAGAGCGAAGGCGAGTTAGATTGGCAGGCAAGTGCAGAAGAGGTTTCACGCAAGATACGAGCATTCACATCTAACCCAGGAGCGTGGACAACCTTTCGTGGATTAACCATGAAGATTGAGTCCCCTACTTTCAATGAGATGAAGATCGAGCCGGGGCTGATTGTGCAAGAGGGAAAAAAGGTAAACGTCGGGACAGGTACGACTTCTCTCACAATCGGATTTTGTACGCCGGCTGGCAAACAACGCATGGACTCTGCTTCATGGATTAATGGCGCACGGTTGAATCCAGGTGAGAAATTTGGTTAAACCCCGTAGGGATTCATTTCAAAAACCTAAGCCTGATGCGGTTCGGTCATTAGTCTTCGATATTCTCTCCGAAGTAAATCGCCGCGGGGGATACTCAAACCTATTACTGCCACAGGCTCTTGCTGCATCAGATTTTGAAGTTCGTGATCGTGGTTTCGCCACCGAGTTGCTGTATGGCACTTTACGCATGCAGGGTCGACATGACTATATCTTGCGTCAGATTGTCGATAGACCTTGGGATGAGATAGATGAAGGAATAGTCGATGTGATGCGCCTCGGTGTACATCAACTCCATGAAATGCGTGTTGCAACCCATGCTGCCGTCTCTGCAACTGTTGAACTAGCTCGTAAAGTTCTAGGCGAGTCGAAGGCTTCATTCGTGAACGCTTTGTTGCGTAAGGTAAGTGCGCAGTCTCTGGATGAATGGATGGAACCTGTACACCAGATTCAAGATCCCGTTACTCGACTCTCGATCCTGTATTCACATCCCGAATGGATTGTGTCGGCGTATTTTGATCTCTTAAAGGATTTCGATCGCGTAGAGCTTGAGTTAAAGATTAATAATGTTCCGGCCCTTCCCACCCTCGTTGCATGGCCAGGTGCATCTACGCAAGAAGAGTTGATTGCACTCGGAGCAGAGGCGACCGAATATTCTCCTTATGGCGCACGACTTGCTGGTTCACCTGGCGCGCTTGAAATCATTAGACATCGTCGCGCAGGTGTGCAGGATGAAGGTTCACAGCTTGTCGCCGAAGTTTTCGCCCAAGCAACTCGGGAATCTCACTCCATTCTCGACATATGTGCTGGACCTGGCGGAAAGGCTGCGCTCTTATCTCATATAGCCGAGACAACTAATAGAGAATTTGTTGCGAACGAGATATCTGAACCACGCGCGAAATT
>JBAWXP010000089.1:0-3916 GCA_037143995.1 Actinomycetota bacterium | reverse complement strand
CTTGAAGCTATCTCCGATGGCGTTGCACTCTTTAAGAGTCCAGAGCATGTCAATGCCAAGCGAACTTTGGTTGTCATGAGCACGCTACTCGGAACGCTTGTTCTTGGAGTCTCGTACTTTGCTCACCATATCCATGCGATGCCGTATCAATCTGGAGTACCAACAGTTATTTCGCAGATTGCAAAAGCGGCAGTTGGCACTGGGACTTTTGGCTCTGTCATGTTTATTCTGGTTCAGTTTGCAACGATGCTTATTTTGTTCGCAGGAGCAAACACCACATATAGCGCCTTCCCACTACTGGTTAACTTTGTGGCTACGGATGGATACCTTCCACGACAGCTCACAAAGCGTGGCCACCGTTTAGCTTTCTCTAACGGAATTCTTCTTCTCTCAGGTGGTGGAATTCTTCTCGTCACAATCACCGCGGGTTCAGTTGAACATCTAGTTGCTTTCTATGCACTTGGCGTATTTACAGGATTTACTTTGGCTGGCTTTGGAATGTCTCGTTATTTCACTCGCACTAAGCCAAAGAACTGGAAGATCAAAGTCGTTGTAAATACAGTTGCCGGATCTGTCTCCCTTGCCATTGTCATCATCTTCTCAGTTGTGAAATTCACCGAAGGTGCGTGGTTGGTACTAGTCACCGCTCCAATCTTGGTTGTCACATTTTTGCGTTTGCGCAGTCAATACACACGCGAGCAAGAAGCACTGTCAGTAAAGACTGGCGAAGAGCGCGCAACATCGATGGCGCGGCATGATGTAACAATATTTGTAGATAGCGTCGATATTGCAACAGTCGGTGCCGTCCGTTATGCCCGAAGCCTTAAGCCACACAAGATCAAGGCAGTTCACTTTGTTATCGATGATCGTCGTGCTGAAGAGATTCAAAGAGCGTGGGCAGAATCTGATGCACTTGACGATGTGCAGTTAGACCTGATTGATTGCCCAGATCGGCGTATTGCAAACTCTGCACTCGATTACGCAATCCGTAAAACAGAAAAGCCGGATATCGAATTAACTATTCTTCTTCCACGCCGTTCTTACTCACGATTCTTAGGTCGACTCCTTCACGATCAAACCGCTGAAGAAATCGCAGCACCAATTTCACAGCTGCAACGAGTAGTCGCAACGATTGTGCCCTTTGACGTAAATCGCATTACATCGGGCGGAAAGCTCAATATTCACCACGAACATGAATCGCTTACGAGTGTGGCTTCGCAAGAGAAGGTAAAAATTGCACAAGAAACTCCTAAGGTATTTGCACCCGTTACTCATTACGCAGAAGATGTAACTCCCATCGGAAAGATTGAATGGCGCAAGCGTTCAAAGGTGCACGGTCGCGTTACTTCGATTTCAACTGCTCCACGTGGTTCCGCGCCAATGCTTCAAATAGAAGTGTGGGATGAAACAGGTGGAATTACCTTGCAGTTCTTGGGTCGTCGCGAAATTGCAGGTCTTGAAGTTGGTATGGAGATGCGTGCCGAAGGTATGGTCGGAGAAGAAGAAGGCCAACTTACTATTTTGAATCCATCCTACGAATTACTTATCTAAGAAGAACTCTTTTAGCAGCGCAGCGCATTCTTTCTCGAGAACACCTGATGTCACTTCGACTTTAAAGATTGACCGTGGATCACGAAGAACATCCCAAACAGACCCAACAGCTCCGGCTTTCTCATCCCAAGCTCCAAATATCAGGTGTGAGATTCGCGATTGAGCGATAGCTCCAGCACACATTGCGCAAGGTTCGAGCGTGACGACGAGTGTGCAGCCATCGAGCCTGGAATTCTGTAAGCGCGCAGCTGCGTTTCTGATTGCAACAATTTCAGCGTGGGCAGTGGGGTCGTTATGTGCTTCGCGCTCGTTTGAACCTTTTCCAATGACAACACCATCTTTATTGAAAACAAGTGCACCAACTGGAACGTCGCCAGTTGCAACTGCGCTTTTAGCGATAGCAATTGCTTCGTGCATTAAATCTTGTGGTGATTGAATTGAAATTTCTATGACTCCAGTAACTCTGATAACTGCTCGCCAAATCCTAAACGATTAGCAATCGCTTCGATCTGTTCGTCGGGGAATAGATCTGCATCATCACATAGCGTTGAAAGTTCCATGCTGTGCATACTGAGGTCGGCGAAGATATCAAGATCACCGGCGGGAAGAGGTTCATCGTCTTCTTCCGGTTGATCAAGTTCTGCAATTTCAAGAAATTCTGCTGCAACTTCATAATCAAGTGCGCAGGTAACATCGCTAATAAAGTATTTAGTATGTGAACCCAGTACTCGAATTGCTAAGAAGAATTCATCATCAATGGAAATAAGAGCAACGGCGCCACCATTGGTCTGTTGTCTATTGAGTCGGTCGATGATGTGAGTTAGGTCATCAGGGTCAGGTAAGGATGCGATAGACCATCGTCCATCTTCATGCCACGCCTCAATCGCGAAGTCTTGGGTCTCCTCTGACATATGCCCATATTGTCACTCATTGATACGGAAAGAAAGCCCTGTAAGGTAGATGACATGAAAGTTCATGTAGCTAATCACCCGCTGATTTCTCACAAACTCACAGTTTTACGTGATGAAAGAACTGATTCGCCAACTTTCCGACGTCTAGTTGAAGAACTCGTAACACTGCTTGCATATGAAGCAACTCGCGAAGTGCGTACAAAAACTGTCACGATTAAGACTCCAGTAACGCAGACAACTGGACTTGTGTTGGCAGAACCACGACCAGTTGTAGTCCCAATTTTGCGCGCGGGTCTTGGAATGCTCGAAGGAATGACCAAGCTACTTCCCACTGCTCAAGTTGGTTTTCTTGGCATGGTGCGCGATGAAGAAACGCTACAAGCAAGTACATATGCAAATCGTCTTCCCGAAGATCTCTCTGGACGTCAGGTCTATGTTCTCGATCCCATGCTTGCAACGGGTGGAACTCTTATCGCTGCCTTTGAATACTTAATCGAGCGTGGCGCAAATGAGATCACAGCAATTTGCTTACTTGCATCGCCCGAAGGAATCAAAGCCCTAGATGATGCTTTTAAAAACTCTGGCGTTCCGATCACTCTCGTTACTGGCGCACTCGATGAAAAACTTAATGAAAAGGGATACATAGTCCCTGGACTTGGTGATGCTGGTGACCGACTTTACGGTGTCGTATAAATGGCATCCACCTCCCCCGGATACGGGATCACGATTCGTGTTGAGGGATCTCCCGAACTTCAACCCGTTGCGCTGATAACAACAACTATTACCAATGCGGGTGCGACTATTACCGCTCTCGATGTCGTTGAATCTCTACTTGAGAAGGTAGTTGTCGACGTCACATGCGACACCATCGATGCCGATCATGCGCAAGAAATTCATGACGCACTTTCAAGCCACGCTGGACTTACTGTTCGCAAAGTCAGTGACCGAACATTCTTGCTCCACCTTGGTGGAAAGATCGAAGTAAATTCGAAGGTTCCACTCAAGACTCGTGATGATCTATCTCGCGCCTATACACCAGGCGTTGCGCGTATCTCGCAAGCAATCGTTGATGATCCATCTGATGTGCGCCGTCTTACGATGAAGCGCAATACTGTCGCTGTCGTGACAGATGGATCTGCAGTACTGGGACTTGGAAATATTGGACCTTACGCAGCGCTGCCTGTCATGGAAGGTAAAGCTGCGCTCTTTAAACGTTTTGCCAATGTCGATGCATGGCCAGTCTGTCTTGATACACAAGATGTCGATGAAATCGTTCGCACTGTGCAATTAATTGCACCTGTCTATGGCGGAATCAACCTCGAAGATATCTCTGCTCCTCGTTGCTTTGAAGTAGAACGTCGCTTGCGCGAATTACTTGATATTCCTGTATTCCATGATGATCAACACGGGACAGCAATCGTTGTACTTGCCGCTTTGCGCAATGCGTTGAAGTT
>JBAWXP010000088.1:0-3943 GCA_037143995.1 Actinomycetota bacterium | reverse complement strand
TCACACATATATGCGCCTTCGCCATTCTTCAATGGAATGACAATTTCTTGGCTTTGCGTAAAGGAAGATGTCCAGGCTGTATTGGTATTTTCAATACTGATTGTCTGGTCGCGACATAAGAAATGGAGTTCGTGATTACGTGTCAATGCACCCGGAATAAGGTGTGCTTCAGCAAGTACCTGAAAGCCGTTACAGATACCGAGTAGCGGCATACCACCGAGTGCTGCCTTAATAATGGGTTCCATGACTGGAGAGAAACGGGAAATAGCGCCGCAACGAAGATAGTCACCGTAAGAGAAGCCACCAGGGAGGATGACCGCGTCCACTCCGTGAAGATCTGCATCGTTATGCCAGAGCGCAACTGATTCGCCACCGGCACGGGTTACCGCGCGAGCAGCATCTCGATCATCGAGTGTGCCCGGAAAAGTTACAACGCCAATTTTCATACCTATTACTTCTCCACTCGCACTGTGAAGTTTTCAATAACAGGATTAGAGAGAAGTTTTTCAGCAGCTACTTCTACCTCAGCCAGTTGCGCCGCAGTTGGTTCGCCATCGACTTCAATTTCAAAACGCTTTCCTTGTCGGACATCTTTAGCAAAACTAAAACCAAGACGAGGGAGAGCTGCCGCAACAGCCTTTCCTTGTGGGTCGAGAATTTCTGGCTTTAACATCACATCAACCACGATCTTTGCCATTTTATTACTCCCCTGTTTTGATTTAACTCGTATTAGAACTTGCTACCGGTAATTCGTTCAAAAGCTTGCTCATATCGCGCCGCAGTTTTTTCGACTATTTCTGCAGGCAATTCTGGAGGTGTGGACTCTTTATCCCATCCACTTGTGGTCAACCAATCACGGACAAATTGTTTATCAAATGATGGTTGTGATTTTCCTGGCGCCCAACCATCGGACTCCCAGAAGCGTGAAGAATCTGGAGTGAGCGCTTCATCGCCCAAAGTAATTTCGCCAGCCATATTTATTCCAAATTCAAATTTAGTATCAGCAAGAATAATTCCTCTACTGTGTGCGAAATCTGCTGCAGTGTCATAAAGCCTGATTGTTAAATCCCTAAGTTCTGCTGCTTGCCCTGTACCGACAATCTTTGCAGCATGGTCAAAATCAATATTGATATCGTGATCGCCAATCTCAGCTTTTGTTGCGGGCGTAAAGATGCTGGCAGGAAGCTGTGAACCATCTAATAACCCTGCAGGAAGTGGATTTCCGCAGACTGCTTGGCTGGTTGTGTATTCGGTAAGTCCGCTACCCGTGAGATATCCACGCGCCACACATTCAATGGCAAACATTTCAAGCGGCTGAACAATCACGGCGCGATCTGCAACTGATACAGGAACGTCATCGCTAATGATGTGGTTGGGGACAATATCGGCAAGGAGTTCGAACCAGAAGAGAGATAACTGCGTAAGGATTGCGCCTTTATTTGGAATGGTTGTCGGTAATACCCAGTCAAAGGCTGAGATGCGATCGGATGCAACTAAGAGAATTTCACCGGAGTCGTTGGTGTAGAGATCGCGGACTTTACCTGTGCGCAGATGCTTCCATCCATCAATCGATGGTGCTGGCGGTGCGCCAGCTGCGCCGAAGCCACTCACCGGATTGCCAAACTCATCGAATAGATTGAGGTTTGTACTGCGCTGCGGCAGGGTGCGCGGATGTAATCGCATCGATGCGACTGACAACTCGAGCTACTTGTTGGCGAGCATCGCCAGTAAATTCAAGTGGGTTACCAATCAGCGCATCAAGTTCTGCGCGCTTAAATGGAATGCGAGCATCGCCTGCAATTGCATCGAGGAAATTATTTGCTTTGCCTTCACGCATGCCGAGTGCGGCAGCCACTGCATGCTCTTTGATTGCCTCATGTGCAACCTCGCGACCAACGCCAGCTTTTACTGATGCCATCAAAATCTTTGTTGTTGCAAGGAATGGCAAGTAACGCTCGAGCTCTGCAGAGATCACTGCAGGAAATGCTCCAAATTCGTTAAGCACTGTCAGCATAGTTTCAAGCAAACCATCCATCGCATAGAAAGCATCAGGCAGAGCAACGCGGCGAACGACGCTGCATGAAACATCGCCTTCATTCCATTGGTTTCCTGCAAGTTCAGAGACCATCGATGCATAGCCGCGCAAAATAACTGTGAGGCCATTTACTCGTTCGCATGAACGTGTATTCATCTTGTGCGGCATCGCAGATGATCCAACTTGGCCAGCCTTAAATCCTTCAGTAACGAGCTCTGCGCCCGCCATGAGGCGGATGGAGGTTGCAAGTGAAGATGGTGATGCTGCGAGCTGAACCAGAGTCGTCAGAACTTCGTAATCGAGTGAACGTGGATAGACCTGTCCAGTTGAATCGAGAACACGATCAAAACCAAGTTCTTTCGCAATTGCAGCTTCGAGAGATTGATGTGCCTGCGTTGAACCAAGCAGATCAATTGAATCTTGGGCTGTACCGACTGGTCCCTTGATTCCACGCATTGGGTAACGACTTTGCAGAGAAGTTAGCCGCTCGTAGGCGTAGAGAAGTTCTTCAGCAGCGGAAGCAAAACGCTTTCCCAGGGTTGTGATCTGTGCTGGCACGTTATGCGAACGACCAGCGATTGGTTGATCTGAATATTGCTCGGCTTTTGCACCAAGGGTTGCAAGGAGTGCAACTGTCTTATCGTGAACGATTGCAAGACCATCGCGAACCTGAAGCGCTTCAATGTTTTCTGTGAGATCACGACTTGTCATGCCAGCATGGATTGCTTCATGACCTGCGAGTGCGTTGAATTCTTCGATACGAGCTTTGACATCGTGGCGTGTAACTTTTTCACGTGCATCAATCGATGCTAAATCAACTTTATCGAGTACCTTCTCATAATCTTTAATGACCGCATCAGATATCGGATGTCCGAGCTGTGACTGTGCGCGTGCTACTGCAAGCCATAGCTTGCGTTCGGCGATAATTTTCTCTTCTGGCGCAAAGACCTGGCGCATCTCCTTCGATGCATAACGATCAGCTAATACGCTCACTGGTGCATTCTCCCCCATTTAATTGCCCTTCTCAGCGACCGACGCATTGAGCGCGATATCGGTGCGGTAGAAGGAACCTTCGAGTTCAATCTGTGAGATTGCGCGGTAGGCACGGTCGCGAGCTTCGGTCAGATCTGCGCCAGTGCCAGTCACAGTGAGGACTCGTCCTCCAGTTGAAAGCAGTGCGCCGCCATTCTGTGTGGTTCCTGCATGAAAGACCTGAGAATTTTCAATTGTGGGAATTGATGAAATCACAGTCCCGGTCTTTGGTGATTCTGGATACCCCTGTGCCGCAAGAACAACAGTGACGGCGCTTTCATCACGCCAATGCAGAACTGCATCATCTAAATTATCTGTCGCAGCCTTATAGAGAAGTGTGGCAAGCGGAGTCATTAAGAGTGGAATCAAGACTTGTGTTTCGGGATCACCGAATCGCGCATTAAATTCGATAACGCGGATTCCATCATCAGTGAGTGCAAGACCTGCATAGAGCAAGCCAACAAATGGAGTTCCGCGAGCCGCCATTTCTGCAATGACAGGCGCCAATACCTTTTCATATGTCTCTTCAACGATGTCATCGGGTGCCCAAGGAAGCGGTGAATATGCACCCATACCACCGGTGTTTGGACCTTCATCGCCATCAAAAGCTCGTTTGAAATCTTGCGCTGGTTGCATCGGCAAAATATTGCGGCCATCTGAAATTCCGAAGAGTGAAATTTCTGGGCCCGCAAGATATTCCTCAATGACTACTCGTGAACAGCTCAGTGCGTGATCAAGTGCTGCTTGGCGATCATGGGTAACAACAACTCCTTTACCCGCAGCTAGCCCATCATCTTTAACAACGTATGGTGCGCCAAAAGTATCGAGCGCTTTCTCAATCTCTGATTGTTCGGTGCATGTGAAACTTCGAGCGGT
>JBAWXP010000087.1:0-3994 GCA_037143995.1 Actinomycetota bacterium | reverse complement strand
GATTTGCTTCCCCGCCAGTAGACGTAACAATTACGGGAGGCTTTGACAAAGCTGCCGCCGACAAAGCCGCTTCCCTTAAGAAAACTACAATCACTTGCGTCAAAGGGAAGTTAACCAAGAGAGTCACTGCGGTTAAACCAGTATGCCCACTCGGCTACAAGAAGAAATGATGCTTTGTTTAAGTTTGAATTAGCTAGTAGTAGTTTGAGGGCCAAAGCGAGTGCAAAGCCCTCTTTTTAAGCATAAATGGAATGTGTCCGGCTTATAGGGCGACTCTTCTTTTTATCGCTTGAACTGTAAGGCGGTCGTGATGCCTGCAATGATGAAGATTCCAAGCGCAGCACCGAAATCTGCCACCTTATGCTTGCGTGAGAGGTGTGTGTACACCGCACCTGCGAAATAGAGCGCTAAACACACAGAAGACAGTACTCCGAGAGGTTTGATCCATATGCCGGCGGTGATTCCAATTCCACCAGCGATTTCTAAATATGCAAGTACTGGAATCTGATTTGGCTTGACGCCAACTTTAGCCATGGCTGCCATTACATCTGGAACCTTCTTAAGCTTTGAGATAGCTGATCCAACAGCGGCGAATACGAGAAGTGCTCCGAATATGTCAAGTGCGATTGTCATTTACTTATCTACCTTCTTGTTAAGGGGGTGGTGTTCTTTCATGTGATTGGAGATCGCCTCAGATATTTCGATCAAGGACTTCATCTGAGTCTGTGTTAGCACCTCGCTAAAGCAATGATTGATCTCTCTGGACTGTAAAGGAATTGCTACTTCGGCGATTTTTCTTCCCTTAGCTGTGATGGAGACGTCGAAGCAGCGAGAATCTTCAAGGTTCTTTGTCTTTTTAACTAAGCCAGCATCTTCCATTCGGGAAACCTGATGGGACATGCGACTAATTTCCCAGCCAAGGCCGGTTGCCAGCCGATTGAGGTTTACTGAAGGCGCTGGAAGCTCCGAAAGTGCAACCAGGACAACATACTCAGCGCCAGATATCCCCGAGTGATTGGTTATTTGACGTCCGAGGTGCGGCAGAAGGCTAGTACCAATTTTGTGGAATGCCCGCCACGCCTTGGAATCTAGATCATTCATACCTTTTTGTGCCACAGGTGAAGTAAATCAGATATACTTGATATGTCAAGTAATCATCACTCACAGAATTTTGGGATCCAATGAATAGTTATATAGTCGTTGCTACTTTCAAAGATGGCGTTACCCCAGAAGACATTCGGGCCCTCATCCCTGCCGAGCAAGCTCAAGCTAAGTTATTAGTCGAGCAAGGACTCCTTGGTTTCATTAAAGTAGCGATGCCTAAGCGCACCGTCTTTATCGAAGCATTTGGCGAGGACGATGCAAGCGTTTTAGCAACAATCGAGACGCTTCCATTTATTGCCATTTGGAATATCGAGGTCTTTCCCACCACTCCACCAGCAGGTGTGAACTTCTAATCGGCATGACCTTTCCAGAAGAGGATTTTCCAGCTGTAGGAAAGGCGGCTCACGAAGTAATGCGGGAAGGTGTCGAGGCTGGGATCTGGCTTGAAGGTGGCGGGGGATTCATGGGCTACTCTCCGCGCGTTGTCGGGTTGCTTGCCGGTGCCCACAGGAGGTCCGGAAAATTATGGATGATCCTGAAGGTGACAGGATCTTTTTAGGCAATGCCTCTCTATAGTGAGCGTCGTGCACAAGATATTCCTTATGCCCTTCTCGCGTGTATACCCGCTATATGTGAAGAAGATCGAGCGCAAAGGTCGTTCCGTTACAGAGCTCCACGAAGTGATTTGTTGGTTGACCGGCTTCGACGAAAAGGCGCTTGCCAAACATATTAAGAGCGAGACGACTTTTACAGATTTCTTTAAAGCAGCCAAGATGAATAAGAAGGCTTCACTGATCACAGGAACGATCTGTGGTGTGAAGATTCAGGAGATTGAAGATCCATTGATGCTCAAGATTCGATATATGGATAAGTTGGTCGATGAACTAGCCCAAGGCCGTCCCATGGAAAAAATCCTCAGATCTGGTGTCTAGATAAAGCCTATTCCTCATCCATTTGAGACTTCATGTGGTCGGTGAGTTTCTCGATGATCCGTACTAACTCGATCTGCTCCTTCTTAGTCAAGACATCGAAGAGCGCAGTGAACTCCTTGGAGGCCTCCGGTTTGGTTATTTTTAAGAAAGTTCTTCCCCGAGTGCTGAGTTGAACCCAGGTGATCCGGTGGTCCTTCTGATCTTTCCGCCTTGCAATGTAATCCTGTTTCTCCAAGCCCACCATTAATCCTGTAATAGCTCGTGGGGTGAGGTCGAGCATCTGGGATATCTGCCCCATAGTCATTTCTCCTGATTGAGAGAGGAGAAAGATCACCATTAATTGCGATGAAGTAATTTCATGTTTCGACTCGATCTTTACGCTCATCCAGCGCGGAAAGAGATGACTCAACCTGCCTACGCTCGCTGCGATAAAGAGCGATGCCAGGCCGCGGGGCATGAGCCTTATCGCCGAAGGCGGTGGCTTTCGCGGCGTATTTCTCGGCGTCTTCTCAGCCTTTTCCATGCAATAAATGTACCGTATCGACTTGTAAAACTATTTACCTAGGTAAATACTTACTGCCTAGGCGCTGGCCGAGAAATCTGAGCGGAAGAGGGATATTCAAGTGCAGAACTCCAAGAAGAGAATGATCGGGCTTACTGCAATCGCGGTCATTGCGCTCAACAGTGCGGTCTACTACGTGGCGCACGCGGCCAGTACTCCCGCTACGGTCTCAACCACTTCGGCTTTGAAAGCCGCGAAGTGGAACCCCACGGTAAAAATCACCTATTCCAAGAGCTCAATCATTCTCCAACCCACCGGAATCCCGAATCACGCACGAGATACGTACTACGCAGTGCCTAATGCCGGAGTGGTCGTACCAGATTCCACAACGGCGAGGATCATCAAGGATCCGACGAAGGCGCAAACCTACAAATTCACTATTCCTAGCACCCCCAAATACACCTCGACGGTTACGACCACCTCGCTTGGGTCAATCGGTGTCATGATTTCTGGAGCAGTTCTGTACAACCCATTCGAGGGTGACGGAAAAACTGTCGCCATGGCGAACAACTTCACCATCACTGATGCAAGTGGCATCACCGCATCTTTTGTAGATAAATGTTCGGGCCACCCCACTCCAGATGTGGGTGCCTACCATTACCACGGGCTTCCTAATTGTGTGACGGCAAAGGTGGATAAGGCTTCGAAGCCTTCGCACATCATTGGCTTTGCCCTCGACGGTTTTCCGATCTATGGAGACCGAGACAATAACGGGAAGCAACTTACGGCTGCCGCTCTCGACAAGTGCAACGGAATCAATAACGCTACACCTGAATTCCCTAAAGGTATCTACCACTACGTTTTGCTCAGCACTGCTGATGCGCGCTCATCTATCGCCTGTTTTCATGGCGTAGTTGATCGCACACAATTCCAAGCCATGCCGCCGATGGGTGGCGGCCCCAACGGTGGAGGTCCCAATGGTGGTGGAATGCCAGATATTGCTAGCGCTGCCAAGAAGCTTGGCATTACTGAAGATCAACTCCTGGCTGCATTCGCTTACAAGATGCCTCCGGACTTTGCTCTCGCCGCTAAGAACTTGGGCCTGACTGAGTCGGCGTTAAGGGCAGCCTTAGGAGTTACTGGCTGAGTAGCCCCTGAGCTGTGACGCGCGTAAATCTATGATTTACACTTCCCCAGTGACTGAAAAGCAGGTAACTGGTCCCGCCTCATATTTCCCATCCATTGAGAAGAAATACGGGAAGCCGATAGCTCACCTTAGGAATGATTTTGAGATGGGGCATGGTCATGCAAATGCCATTGTTCATGTCTTCCGCAAAGAGAATGGACTCTAAATCTTGGAGAAGCGATTTATGATTTTTGTCATCGACGATCTTTCTGGTTCTGGTACTCCAGATGAGATGACTGCGATCAATGCCTTTAATGATGAGTTGCGTGC
>JBAWXP010000086.1:0-4006 GCA_037143995.1 Actinomycetota bacterium | reverse complement strand
TAGAGCGCCTCGTTTACACCGAGGATGTCGGGGGTTCGAAACCCTCGCCGCCCACATATCTCAGTGAATTTGCAGATCTCGATTTGGTGCAAGAATCAAGACATGAAATTGAGAAGTTCCTTACTTATAAGTGCGCTGATTTTTATTCCGATTCTCAATTCTCCTGCTGCCCATGCTCATGCAGCTCTTGAAAGCACTATTCCCGCCAAGGGAGCGATTGTTTCGACATCGACCAACCGAGTATCAATGCTCTTTGGCGAAGACATATTGGTTCTTACAGGAAAGAACCCCAATGCGATTTCGGTGACAAATCAGAGAGGGACAGTAGTCAGTACTGGTGTTGCAGTGGTTTCTGGGATGAAAATTTGGCAATCGTTAAAAACTCCATTGCAGGCAGGCAGATACACCGTGAAATACCGTGTTGTTTCAGCCGATGGTCACGTAGTCTCGGGCAGTTATACCTTCACCGTTAAGTAATGAAGTAAGGTAACGCTGTGAAAGCAAGCGTGAGTGACCAGCGATCAATTCTTGATATTCAGAAATTTGATCAGCAATCAGCCACCCTCAAGAATAAGGCAGCAACTTTGCCCGAACTTGCTGAAATTACTTCAACCACAATCAAGCAGAACAATGTGCGCGATCTTCGTATTGCCGCTGAAACCGAACTCAGCGATGTGAAGCGCGAACTTGCTCGCGCCGAGGGCGATGTTGAACAGATAGTTACCCGTATCGAACGCGATGAG
Organism: Actinomycetota bacterium; assembly: GCA_037143995.1. Lineage (GTDB taxonomy): Bacteria > Actinomycetota > Actinomycetes > Nanopelagicales > Nanopelagicaceae > Planktophila. The sequence continues at coordinate 3,263 of JBAWXP010000086.1, read as the reverse complement.
AAGCGCTTGGCATCAGGTACTGGAACCCCAAAAGAACTTGAGCAGACTCAACACGAACTAGGCACTTTGGGTGTGCGTCGGTCAGAGCTTGAAGAGGTAGAGCTCGAAATCATGATGCGCGTAGATGGAATCAAAGAACGAATTGCGACTTTATCTACTGAAGAGAACGAACTTGCACTTGTCATCGCAGATTTGAATATCCGTAAAGAGAATGCGCTTGCGGCTATTCACACCGAACTTGAGGGAATAGAGACCGATCGCAAAGCGACTACTCAGTCAGTGAGTGCAGAATTATTAGCGCTCTACGAGAAGATCAGAGAATCATCAGGAATTGGCGCTGCCGCCCTTGCAGGCAATCAATGCAAAGGGTGCAATCTGACTATGAATACGATTGAGCTCCAAAGAATTTCTGGCCTTGCAGAAGATGAAGTTGTTCGCTGCGAGGAATGCCGCTGCATATTGGTGCGTGATAAGTAATGGCACGTCATTTCAAACTTACAGCCGATGGTGGGTCACGGGGTAATCCAGGACCAGCCGGGTATGGCGCAGTTGTTTCCGAAAGTGGAAAAATCATTGCCGAGCTATTTGATGTAATCGGAGTTGCAACCAATAACGTAGCCGAATACAGCGGCTTACTTGCAGGACTTTCTCATATTCACCAATTGGATGCCCAGGCAACAGTTGAAGTAGCAATGGATTCAAAGCTTGTTGTCGAACAGATGTCAGGTCGTTGGCAGATCAAGCATGCCGATATGCGCGATCTTGCTAAGCAGTGCCGCGACGCGCATCCTGCAGCCCTTGTTACCTATTCATGGATTCCGCGCGATGAAAATTCACATGCAGATCGTCTTGCAAATAAAGCCCTCGATGGTGGCAGCGCGCATAAACCTGCTGCGGTCATTCAACAGAACTTTCTCACAGATCGCCTGCGTAGCGCTGAGATTCCAACATTTATCTATTTTGTTCGCCACGGTGAAACAATTCTTACGCCAATGCGTAAGTTTTCTGGGACAGGTGCTCTTGACCCAGAACTGATGCAAGAAGGTTTAGACCAAGCAGATTTAGTTGCCGAAGAATGCGCAAAGTTAAGCGCAGATGTATTAATTGCATCTCCACTCAAGCGCACCCGCCAAACAGCTGAAGCAATTGCACGAAGCACTGGTCTTGAGATTACCTTCGATGAAGCATGGTTTGAGCTCTCCTTTGGTTCATGGGATGGCAAATCAATTGAAGAAGTACAAGCAGAAGAACCTGATGAATATCAAGCTTGGCTCAACTCATCTTCCTATGCACCGCCTGGGGGAGAGTCATATGACGATGCCTCAGTTCGAATCGAAGAGGCACTTGAAAGACTAGTTGCAGAACATCCAGGTAAGAAAATTATTGTCGTCACACATAATGGAATTATTAAGACAGCCGCAAAGATCGCCGTCGGTGGTCCAAGCGATGCGGTCTTCCATATGGATGTGACGCCTTGTTCGATTTCCTCAATCTCCATCTGGCCTTCAGATGGACTTCGAGCGCTACGATCATTTAACGAGAGAGGGCACCTGCGTTGATTACAACGACTGAATGGCTAGTCACTATTGGAGTCCTTGGTGCGATGATTCTCCTGGACCTCACAATCTCAATCATCAGGCGCAATAAAGTCACATCTAATATTGAAGCTTTGACGTGGACGCTCATTTATATCACTGCAGCAATTATCTTCGGCTTACTGATGCCTCACTGGGCTAACCATCAAATGCGCAAAGAATTCTTTGCAGGATGGCTCACTGAGTATTCACTCTCAGTCGACAATATATTTGTCTTTATTATCCTCATTGCAGCTCTGAAGATAAAGAAAGAGTCACAGCAGCTTGTTCTGCTATTTGGAATTCTTATTGCCATTGTCCTCAGAGTGATTCTGATTTTCCTTGGGGTGGCTCTAGTGACACGCTTCACCAGCGCCTTCTACATCTTCGGTGGCTTCTTAATCTTCACGGCCTATAAATTGATTAATGAGAAGGAAGAGGTAGAGAAAGAAGAGGGAAAGCTTGTCGCATTCCTGCGCAACAAAGGCCTCAGTAGTTTCTCGATAGCACTCGTTGCTCTAGGTTTTACCGATCTTCTATTTGCACTTGACTCAATTCCAGCAATTCTTGGCCTAACAACAAGCAGCTACGTTGTCATCACTGCAAATATTTTTGCCTTGATGGGACTGCGCCAGCTCTACTTCTTACTACAAGGCTTGATGGACAGGTTGGTCTACCTTTCCCGCGGACTAGCTTTCATTTTGGCATTTATCGGCATCAAAATGATTCTTCATGCTCTTCATGGAAATGGATTACACCTCCCAGAAATTTCACTCGAAGTGAGCCTCGGCGTCATAGTGCTAACACTCGTAGTAACAGCAGTCACGAGCCTGTTAGCAACAAAGAGTCCAGACAAACCCGCCCCATAACCCTTGCGCGAGGTCGAGCCTTAAGAGCACTATGGGTCCACTTAACCGTAAGGAGTGGGCCATGAAGATAAGCAGCATAATTTCTGGCAAGAGAGTCGAAACAATCTCTGCCAGCGCAAGTATTCATGACTTAGTTAATTCACTGAATTCACACCACGTCGGTGCGCTTGTTGTCTCAAGTGATGGCAAGAAGATAGATGGCATTGTTTCTGAACGCGATGTTGTTCGCGCTATGCCCGGAAAACTTGATCAACTCATTGGCATGCATGTCCGCGACATCATGACCGTTGAAGTTCATACCTGCACGCCTGATTCAACAATTGCAGAACTGATGAAGATGATGACTGAGCTTCGTATCCGCCACGTGCCGGTAGTTGATATAGCAGGATCCCTTATTTCAATTGTCTCCATCGGCGATGTGGTTAAAAACCATGTGAGCGAACTCGATTCCGAGCGCCAAGCCCTCAGAGATTACGTCGCAAGCGCTAATTAATCTCGCGTACCATTAGGCAACGAAGAGTCGCCCGGATCACCGCGTTGTCGCAAGACACCGAGGAAAGTCCGGACTTCATAGAGCAAGGTGGTGGGTAACGCCCACCTGGAGCAATCCACGGGAAAGTGCAACAGAAAGTAAACCGCCAATAGCAATATTGGTAAGGGTGAAACGGCGGTGTAAGAGACCACCAGTGCGTGTAGCAATACATGTAGCTATGTAAACCCCACCTGAAGCAAGACCAAGAAGATAGTGCGTTGCTCGCGCAAGCTATCGGGTAGGTTGCTTGAATCTGTAAGCAATTACAGATCTAGATGGATGGTGATC
>JBAWXP010000085.1:0-4024 GCA_037143995.1 Actinomycetota bacterium | reverse complement strand
ATTAAAAACGATACTGAATCGTGGGTGAGTTCACTGATACCTACAGGTGATGGCTTATTACTCGCTACCAAGTTGTAGCAGAATAGATTCATGAGCACCAACTTCAGTGGCGGTCCTTGGTGGGAGCCACCCAGCAAATCTGGATTAAGCCGCAACATCACAGTAAAGAGCGCACTACTTATTGCCATTGTTGTGGGAATTATTGCGGGCACAATCGGTGCTTCTTCTACTGGTTCGCTCTTCGGCCATTCGGTAAGTCTTGTCCGATCTACTTCTGCAATCGAACGTCCAGCTGGCTCTGTTGCTGAAATAGCTCAACGAGTTTTGCCATCAGTTGTCTCAATTGATGCAGCGTCTAAAGATGGCGGTGCAACAGGTTCTGGATTTGTTATTGATAGCAGTGGTTATATTTTGACCAATAACCATGTGATTGCGGCTTCAGTATCGAGCGGCGGAGCTATTACTGTCCAGCTCAACGACGGTAGCTCATACCCAGCTAAAGTCGTTGGTCGAGATAGCGCTTACGATTTAGCTGTTCTTAAAATTACAGGTGCCTCACTCAAGGCTCTGCAATTTGGAGATAGCGACAAGGTCGCTGTGGGAGATTCAGTCATTGCTATTGGTTCTCCACTGGGCTTATCTGGCACAGTCACACTTGGAATTATTAGCGCAAAAAATCGCGCTGTCACAGCAGGAGAATCAAATACTGATAACTCCTTTATCAACGCCCTTCAGACAGATGCAGCTATCAACCCCGGAAATTCTGGTGGCCCGTTGGTCGATGCAACAGGATCAGTCATTGGTGTTAACTCCGCTATCGCATCTCTCGGTGTAAGCCAGGGATCACAATCTGGATCGATTGGACTCGGTTTTGCAATCCCTATCAATCAAGCGCGCATCACTGCGGATCAACTTATTAAGAATGGAAAAGCAACATATCCAGTTATGGGTATCTCAGTGGATATGAACTACGCCGGTGATGGCGCACTCATTGCAAAGAGCGCACAAGCCATCATGCCAGGTGGTCCGGCTGCAAAGGCTGGCCTCAAATCTGGTGACATCATCACTGAGATTGGTGGCCGCGCGATTACATCCCCTGAAGAACTCATCGTCGCAGTCCGCGCTCATAGCGTTGGCGATACGGTGATAGTGAAATACAAACGTGGTACGACAGCTGGCTCGGTATCTTTGACACTGACGGCATCAAAGTAGCAAGGTAAGGTTTACTCACTATGTTCTTCGATTTTGGTGCTGGTGAAATCATTGGCCTTGCAGTCCTTGCCATGATTCTTATCGGTCCAGATAAGTTGCCAACTTTTGCAGTTGATGCGGCCAAGTTTGTTAAGCGCGTTCGTGAAATGGCTACGAAGGCTACAAATGATCTCAAGGAGAATCTCGGTCCCGGTTTTGAAGATCTCAAGCCGACAGATCTGAATCCAAAGACTTTTATTCAGAAACAACTTTCAAACGTGCTCGATGATGAAGCACCGAAGAGTAAAGCTGCCGCCACAAGTAAAATTGATCCAGATCTTCTATGACAACACTTGAATCCGTCCATGCAGCGCTAGCCACAGTGCAAGACCCCGAGCTCCACAGAGCACTTCCAGAGCTTGGGATGGTGAAGTCGGTCGAGATAGTTGGCGACGTAGCAAAGTTAGAGATTCTCCTGACGATTTCAGGCTGTCCGATGCGCGATCGACTTCAGCGCGATATCGAAGCTGCAGTGACTGCTGTCGCGGAAATTAATTCCATCGAACTCACATTTGGCGTAATGGATGAAGAGCAGCGTGCAAATATCAAAAAGCTACTGCGCAATGGACGCGAGAGCTTTATCTCTTTTGCTCAAAAAGATTCACTCACTCGAGTAATTGGTGTTGCATCAGGTAAAGGTGGAGTCGGAAAATCATCTCTGACCGCAAACCTCGCTGTTGCATCAGCAGCAAAAGGGCTACGAGTTGGAATCCTGGATGCCGATGTATATGGACATTCCATTCCGCGCCTGATGGGTCTGATTGGTCAACGTCCAACTGCTATCGATCAAATGTTTATCCCATTGGAATCATTTGGAGTAAAGACAGTCTCCATGGAGATGTTTAAGCCAGAGCGATCAGATGCCATTGCATATCGTGGGCCACTTCTCCATCGTGTACTCGAGCAACTCCTCTCTGATGCTTACTGGGGAGATCTCGATATTCTCTATATTGATTTGCCGCCTGGCACAGGAGACCTTGCTATCTCACTCGGACAGCTTGTTCCATCATCGGAAATAATTGTGGTCACAACTCCACAGATTGCAGCTGCCGAAGTTGCAGAACGTGCCGGAAGAATTGCTCATCAGATTCACCAACGAGTAATTGGTGTCATTGAAAATATGTCTGCGTACCCTTGTGGAAAGTGCGGCGAACTCACATCTCTCTTTGGTGAAGGTGGGGGAGAAGAGACTTCTCGCCGCTTGACTCAACTTATTGGTGCAGATGTTCCGCTACTTGGAAAGATTCCATTTAGCCCTGAACTTCGTGAAGGTGGTGACGCCGGAGCACCGGTCGTTATTTCAGCACCTAGCAGTCCAAGCGCTCAGGCAATCAATGAAATAATTTCTTCACTGATTGTGCGTGAAAAATCTTTACTGGGTGTCAGACTCGGGCTTGCGTAGCTCTTCAACAATCTCTTTAGCAAGATCACCAAGTTCGTTTCGTAAGTAATCTCGCGTAGCAACATCACCGAGTGCAATACGTAAACTAGCGAGTTCGCGTGTGAGGTATTCAGTATCAGCAATGCTGCGAGCATTCTGAGCACGATCTTCATTGAGTGCAATACGGTCGCGATCTGCCTGTCGATTTTGAGCAAGCAAGATCAAAGGCGCAGCATAAGAAGCCTGTAGTGAGAGTATGAGAGTCAGAAAGATAAATGGATATTTATCGAATCTGATCGCGTGTGGTGCAAGTGAGTTCCAGAGAACCCAGCTGACAACAAAGGCTGTCATATAGACCAAGAAACGCGCAGTTCCTAAGAAGCGTGCAAAGCGCTCGGATAGGCGACCAAAAGTTTCTGGATCGATATTTCCGCGAAGTGAACGACGAGTCTCGCGTGGAGTATCTAAACCGTAGTTACGTGCCATCGTTACACCTCCTCATGTAAGACTTCAGTAAAGTTAGTATCGATGCTCTCGAGCGCTGCAGTAGTTGCAGCAGAATCTCTGTGGTCATGGCGCCAGTTAGTAGGCAACAAGTGATCGAGTACGTCATCGACAGTGACAGCGCCCAGTAGGCGTTCATTGGCATCGATAACAGGTAACGAGAGCAAGTTATAACTAGCTAAGTATGACGAAACAGCGTGCAGGGATGCGTCGGGATTAACTCCTTGCGTATTTGTATCGACGATAGAGCCTAAGAGAGTTGAAGGCGGCTCGCGTAGCAAGCGTTGGTAGTGGACCATTCCAATAAAACGTCCAGTTGGAGTCTCAAGTGGCTGGCGAGCAATGAAAACCTGTGATGCAAGCGCCGGTGAAATTTCACTTTGTCGGACTGCAGCAAGAGCATCAGCAACGGTGTAATCGGCAGACATCACGATTGGTTCTGTCGTCATCATTCCACCAGCTGAGTAATCCTCGTATGTCATCAGACGAAGCACATCTTCGGCATCTTCAGGATCCATCAAACCAATTAACTCTTGAGCGCGCTCTTCGCCGATTTCGCGAAGAAGGTCTGCAGCATCATCGGGATCCATCTCTTCGAGAATATCTGCAGCGCGTTCTCCTTCAAGTTCGGCAAGTAGCGCCACTCGCTCGGATTCATCCATCTCTTCTAGTACATCTGCAAGTCGTTCGTCATCGAGGGCGCGAGCAACTTCAACGCGACGCTTAGGAGCGAGGTCTTGAATTACTGCAGCAAGGTCTGCAGCTCGAAGATTACTCAGAGTTGAAAGTAGATTTGCAACGCCCTGATTTGATTCGTGATGAGCAAAACCAGTGACTTCTTCCCATGCAACAGTAGATGTTGCACCTTTACGACGGAGCCCACGGCCC
>JBAWXP010000084.1:0-4032 GCA_037143995.1 Actinomycetota bacterium | reverse complement strand
ATGGTTGGTTCGAGATGGCCATCGACATAATTTAAGAAGGTGACATCGCTGATACCGAGGGCTGCGCATGCTGCGCGTTGTTCGCGTTGACGCACTGCAGGCATCTCTTCCTTAGTGAAACCAGATTCTTCGCCACCTTGGTCACCATTGGTGCAGAGAACGTATGAGACCACGATGCCTTGTTGTACCCATTGCGCGATAGTTCCTGATGCGCCAAAGTCGGAATCATCGGGATGGGCATTGACTACTAAAACGCGCTTGATCTCTGAATCTGATATCGGCTCCATGACATACAAGCCTAATAGACTCCCCGCCATGACGATGACCGACCCTTTGCTCGACGGACTCAATCCGCAGCAACAGAAGGCCGTTGCCCATGCTGGTTCTCCTCTATTGGTAGTTGCAGGTGCTGGATCTGGAAAGACTCGAGTTCTTACTCGTCGCATCGCATACATCATGGCTCGTCGCGAAGTTCGTCCCTATGAAATTCTGGCAATTACCTTCACCAATAAGGCAGCTGGCGAGATGAAAGAGCGCGTCACTGAACTCGTCGGCCCTATCGCAAAATCTATGTGGGTCTCAACATTTCACTCATCCTGCGTTCGCATGCTTCGTCAAGAGGTAGAGCGCCTTGGCTACAGCAGCACCTTTAGCATCTACGACTCTGCCGATTCGCAGAAATTGATTTCGCGAGTCATGGAGACTCTCAACCTCGATCCCAAGCGTTATCCACCACGCCAATTCCAAAATTTGATCTCTAACGCGAAGAATGAATTGCAGACTCCTTACGAATACTTAAGCCACGCAACCAATCAATTCGAGACTATTGTGGCCGACGTTTATACGATGTACGAGAAGCGCTTGCAACAAGCCAACGCCATGGATTTCGATGATCTGATCATGAAGACAGTGCAGGTCTTGCAGAAATTCCCCGAAGCCAAAGCCCGCTTTCGCTCGCGCTTTCGCCATATCTTGGTCGATGAATACCAGGACACCAACCATGCGCAATACCAATTGGTAAAGGAGCTCACCGGCGTTGAGGGCGATGGATTCCCACTCGCCGAACTCTGCGTCGTCGGAGATGCCGATCAATCTATCTATGGATTCCGTGGTGCAACGATCCGCAATATTCTGCAATTTGAAGTCGATTACCCCAATGCGGCCACCGTCTTACTCGAACAGAATTATCGTTCTACGCAAAATATTCTTAACGCAGCCAATGCTGTCATCACAAAGAATGAATCCCGCAAAGAGAAGAACCTCTGGTCTGAAGCAGGATCAGGTGCACCTCTTGTTGGTTATGTCGCCGAATCCGAATACGACGAAGCAGAATTTATTAAGGGCGAGATCCGCTCGCTACAAGATATGGGCCACTCCAATCCAGGGGATACGGCGGTCTTCTATCGCACCAATGCGCAATCTCGTATCTTTGAAGAAATCTTTATGCGCGCTGCCATTCCTTATAAAGTCGTTGGTGGGCTTCGATTCTACGAACGTAAAGAGGTTAAGGATTTACTTGCCTATCTTCGAGTTCTAGCTAACCCCAATGATGAAGTATCTATTCGACGCATTATTAATTTACCTAAGCGAGGCATTGGCGATCGCGCACTCGAAGAAGTTGAAATCTTTGCTGAAGCCCAAGGCATCTCATTCTGGAACGCACTTTTGCGCGTAACGGAGGCGACATCTGTTCCCAACAAGGCATCGCAATCAATCTCAACTTTTACCTCGATGTTGACTGCGCTCCAGACTCTCGTTGAAGCCAAGACCAAGCCATCTGTCATCATCGAAGCAGTTCTCGAACAATCAGGGTTACTTACCGAACTCGAAGCAAGTAAAGATCCGCAAGATGAAGTGCGTGTTGAAAACCTCAAGGAACTCGTCTCTGCATCGATGGAGTATGAAGAGCGTCCCTTTGAAGAGCTTGGTGAAGATGAAGAGATTTCACTCTCTGGTTTCCTAGAAAAAGTCTCACTCGTTGCAGATGCAGATGAGATCCCTGATGGTGAAGATCATGGGGGAGTTGTTACCTTGATGACCCTGCATACTGCAAAAGGCCTTGAGTTTCCCACCGTATTTCTTACTGGCATGGAGGATGGAATCTTTCCTCATGCGCGAACGCTAGATGACCCTAAAGAAGTAGAAGAAGAGCGACGCCTTGCCTATGTTGGTTTAACGCGTGCAGAAAAACGTCTCTACATTTCGCGCGCCGAATACCGATTAACTTTTGGAACACCCAAGTACAACCCTGCTTCACGATTCTTGGATGAAATTCCTTCCGAATTAATCGAATGGAAAAATGAAGGTCGCAGCACATTCACCTCATCATCTGCTGTAAAGAAATCTCGACTTCCATCGGGACCACCACCTCGCGCTACCGGTAAGAAATCAACTGCGATGGTTCTCGAAGTTGGACAGCGTGTGTCACATGACACATTTGGATTGGGCATCGTTGTGGCACTTGCAGGTGAAGGCGATAAGTCAGAGGCCACCATCAACTTCGGACAATATGGCGATAAACGCCTGCTCCTGCGCTACGCCCCTGTCACGACGCTCTAAATAAACACTTAAGATTGGGCTCTCGATAACTGCCGCCTTAAGGAGCCTACGTGGATCTCTACGAATACCAAGCACGCGATCTTTTTGAAAAGCACTCTGTACCTGTTTTACAAGGAGCAGTTGCTACAACACCTGAACAAGCGCGCGATGCTGCTGCGAAGATGGGTGGAAAAGTTGTCGTTAAAGCGCAGGTAAAAGTTGGTGGACGCGGAAAAGCTGGTGGCGTGAAGCTTGCAGTAGATGCCGCAGATACATTTGAAAAGGCAAGTGCCATTCTCGGAATGGATATTAAGGGCCACACAGTTCATCAAGTGATGATTGCTCAAGCAGCACCGATTGCATCTGAATATTACGTCTCAATCCTTCTCGATCGCTCTAATCGCACATTCCTCGTTATGGCATCAGTTGCTGGCGGAATGGAGATCGAAGAAGTTGCTCATACTGCACCTGAAAAGTTAGCAAAGGTTCCAGTAAGCGCCGTTGATGGTATTTCATTGGCTAAGGCGAAAGAGATTGTTGCGCAAGCTAAGTTCCCACTCGATGTTGCAGATCAAGTTGCAGATGTATTGGTAAAGCTCTGGGAGACATTCCAATCTGAAGATGCAACCCTTGTTGAAGTAAACCCACTCGTAAAGACTGAAGATGGTCGCGTCGTTGCACTCGATGGCAAGGTCACTCTCGATGAAAACGCAGATTTTCGTCAGCCAAGCCATGAAGCGCTAGTCGATCATGCATCAGCCAATGCGCTAGAAGCTGCTGCGAAAGAGAAAGGGCTGAATTACGTCAAACTTGATAATGGTCAGGTCGGAATCATCGGAAACGGTGCAGGACTTGTCATGTCAACGCTCGACGTTGTTGCATACGCTGGCGAAAAGTTCGGCGGAATGCGCCCAGCAAACTTCCTCGATATTGGTGGCGGTGCATCTGCACAAGTCATGGCAGATGGCCTCTCAATCATTCTCGGCGACCCCGATGTAAAGAGCGTATTCGTCAATGTATTTGGTGGAATTACTGCATGCGATGCCGTTGCAAATGGAATCGTGCAAGCACTTGAATTACTTGGACCAAAGGCGACCAAGCCAATTGTGGTTCGCCTCGATGGAAATAACGTTCTTGAAGGACGCGCAATTCTTAACGCTGCAAACCACCCATTGGTTGAGCAAGCCGAAACTATGGATGGAGCAGCATCACGCGCTGCAGAATTGGCGGCAAAGTAATGTCAATCTTTATCAATGAATCAAGCAAGGTCATCGTTCAAGGTATGACGGGCTCTGAAGGAACTAAGCACACTCGCCGCATGCTCGCATCAGGCACAAAAGTTGTCGGTGGAGTAACGCCAGGCAAAGGCGGCCAAGTTGTAGATATCGATGGCACTTCCCTTCCAGTCTTTAATACTGTGGCCGAGGCAATCGCTGCAACAAGTGCAAATGTTTCAGTGGTATTTGTTCCACCCAAGTTTGCAAAAGCTGCTGT
>JBAWXP010000083.1:0-4138 GCA_037143995.1 Actinomycetota bacterium | reverse complement strand
AGAAGCCTGCTGAAACTCGTATGGGTTCCGGTAAGGGTTCTCCAGAATGGTGGATTGCAAATGTGAAGCCAGGTCGCATCATGTTTGAAATCTCAGGAGTAACGGAAGCGATTGCAAATGAAGCTATGCGTCTTGCAATTCACAAGCTTCCAATGAAGTGTCGTGTTGTAAAGCGTGAGGAGGCATAAAGTGGCAAATATCAATGAAGAGCTACGCCAGTTATCAGATGACGAGATAGCTTCAAAGTTGCGTGAAGGTAAAGAAGAACTCTTTAACTTGCGCTTCCAAGCAGCTACAGGTCAACTCGAAACACACGGTCGCCTCGGAGCAGTCCGCAAGGAGATCGCACGTCTCTACACAATTATCCGCGAACGCGAACTAGGAATCGGAGGCGCTGCCTAATGACTACCGTAGATCGCGCAGATCGCAAGACACGTGAAGGTGTTGTCATTTCAGACAAGATGGATAAGACGATCACCGTTGAAGTTTCAAACCGCGTAAAGCACGGTATGTACTCAAAGGTTCTCTCTCGTTCAACAAAGCTAAAGGCTCACGACGAGACCAATAGCGCAGGTACTGGAGATCGTGTCCTCATCATGGAGACCCGACCAATTTCAGCATCAAAGCGCTGGCGTCTAGTTTCAATTATCGAGAAAGCTAAGTAAGGGGCAGGATAAAAAATGATTCAACAAGAATCGCGCCTACGCGTCGCCGATAACACAGGAGCTAAAGAGCTTCTCTGTATTCGCGTTCTCGGTGGCTCCTCCCGTCGCTACGCCGGTATCGGAGACATCATCGTCTGTTCAGTCAAGGATGCAATTCCTGGCGGACAAGTTAAGAAGGGTGAAGTCGTAAAGGCTGTCATCGTTCGTACAGTTAAGGAACGTCGTCGTCCAGATGGTTCTTACATTAAATTTGATGAGAACGCAGCAGTCATCCTTAAAGCAGATGGCGAACCTCGCGGAACTCGTATCTTCGGACCAGTTGCTCGCGAACTCCGCGACAAGAAGTTTATGAAGATAATTTCACTCGCTCCGGAGGTGCTATAACCATGGCGAAGATTAAGAAAGATGACACTGTGCTCGTAATCGCTGGCAAGAACAAGGGCGTTTCCGGCAAGGTCCTCGATGTTGATAAGAACCGCATCCTTGTTGAAGGTGTTAACCGCGTACAGCGCCACACCAAAGAGTCAACAACCGAACGCGGCGTCAAGGTTGGCGGAATCGTTACTGCAGAAGCAACGATCCACATCTCAAATGTCATGATCGTTGATGCCGATGGCAAGGGAACTCGCCTTGGTGTTCGCAAAGATGACGAAGGCAAGAACGTTCGCATCTCTCGTCGCACCGGAAAGGACATCTAATGTCAACAACAACTGATGTTCGCTTAAAGGCCCGCTACCGCAGCGAAATCGCTGGCGCGCTAAAGACCCAATTTGGATATAAGAATCCAATGCAGATTCCAACGCTCGTAAAGATCGTTGTAAATATGGGTGTTGGCGAAGCAGCTCGTGATTCAAAGTTGATCGAAGGCGCAGTCCGCGATCTAGCAATCATCACAGGCCAGAAGCCACAAGTAACTAAGTCTCGTAAATCAATTGCGCAATTTAAGCTCCGCGAAAATATGCCAATTGGTGCACACGTCACAATGCGTGGAGATCGTATGTGGGAGTTCGCAGATCGCCTACTTTCAATCTCTCTTCCACGTATCCGCGACTTCCGTGGACTCTCACCTAAGCAATTCGACGGAAACGGAAACTACACATTCGGTCTAACCGAACAAGTTGTATTCCCAGAAATCGAACAAGATAAGGTCGATCGCCCACGCGGTATGGATATCACTGTTGTAACCACAGCAAAGAACGATGAAGAAGGTCGCGCACTCTTGAAGTTGCTCGGTTTTCCTTTCAAGGAGGCATAAGAATGGCTAAAACATCACTCAAGGTTAAAGCTGCTCGCAAGCCAAAGTTCAAAGTCCGTGGCTATACACGTTGTCAGCGTTGCGGCCGTCCGCACTCTGTCTATCAAAAGTTTGGAATTTGCCGCGTCTGTTTCCGTGAAATGGCGCACCGTGGTGAACTTCCAGGTATTACAAAAGCAAGCTGGTAAAACTACAACGAAAGAAGTCCAAGCAGATCGCTTGGATACTGTTTCGAGAAAGGCCATAGGCCACGTATGACAATGACAGATCCGATCGCAGACATGTTGACACGTCTGCGCAACGCGAACTCTGCTTACCATGATTCGGTTTCAATGCCATCATCGTCGGTAAAGACTCGTATTGCAGAGATCCTTCAAAAGGAGGGTTTCATTGCAGGTTTCCGTGTGGAATCTGCAACAAACGGCATTGGTAAAGACTTAGTTCTTGACCTTAAATTCGGCACAAACCGCGAGCGTTCAATCGCCGGTCTGCGTCGCGTTAGCAAGCCAGGACTTCGCGTTTACGCAAAGTCAACTGCGCTACCTAAAGTTCTGGGAGGTCTTGGCGTTGCCATTATCTCAACTTCATCTGGATTGCTTACTGATAAGCAAGCCAACAAACAGGGTGTAGGCGGAGAAGTTCTCGCCTACGTATGGTGATCGAATATGTCACGTATCGGTCGTATGCCAATCGCCCTTCCTGCTGGCGTTGAAGTAACAATCGCAGGTCAGAACGTTGCAGTTAAGGGACCAAAGGGTTCACTAACACTTAACGTTGCTGCACCAATTCAAGTTTCTCAAGAGGGCGGTGTTCTCACCGTTGCTCGTCCAAATGAAGAGCGCGTAACTCGCTCACTTCATGGCCTATCTCGCACACTTGTTGCCAACATGGTTACAGGCGTAACAACTGGTTACACACTTACTATCGACATCGTCGGTGTTGGTTACCGTGTTGCAGAAAAGGGTAAGGATCTTGAATTCTTGCTCGGATATAGCCACCCAATTTCATTCCCAGCCCCTGAAGGAATCTCATTCAAGGTTGAATCACCAACCAAGTTGCACATCACAGGTATTGATAAGCAACTAGTTGGCGAAGTAGCAGCCAAGATTAAGAAGCTGCGTAAGGCAGATCCTTATAAGGGCAAGGGCCTACGTTTGGCAGGCGAAGTTGTTCGCCGTAAGCAAGGAAAGACAGGTAAGAAGTAATGGCAATCGGTGTAAAAGTCCGCAAGGGGTCAGCAACTAATGCTCGCGCCCGTCGTCACTTCCGCGTACGCAAGAAGGTCTCCGGAACTTCTGAGCGTCCACGTCTAGTCGTTTCTCGCTCTGCTCGTCATCTCTTCGTTCAATTAATTGATGACACACAAGGTAAGACACTGGCTTATGCATCAACTATGGAGGAAGGCCTCCGTAAGGCAACTGGCGATAAGACTGCAAAGTCTCGCGAAGTTGGCGCGTTGATTGCAAAGCGTGGAAAAGAAGCTGGTGTCTCACTAGTTGTCTTTGACCGCGCAGGAAATAAGTACACAGGTCGTATTGCAGCACTTGCAGACAGTGCACGAGAGAACGGATTGGAGTTCTAATGGCTGAAAATCCAACAACCGCAACTGCACCAGGTGGCGCGCCAGATAACAAGGGCCGTGGCCGCGGAAGCGGCGAACGCCGTGAACGTCGCGACGATCGTGAAAAAGATAAGTCTCCATACATGGAGCGCGTTGTCTTTATCAACCGTGTTTCTAAAGTTGTAAAGGGTGGACGTCGTTTCTCCTTCACCGCACTAGTAGTTGTCGGCGACGGCAATGGCACAGTCGGTATTGGTTACGGAAAGTCCAAGGAAGTTCCACAAGCGATCGCAAAGGCTGTCGAAGAAGCAAAGAAGTCATTCTTCGTAGTTCCACGCGTTCAAGGAACAGTTCCTCACCCAGTACAAGGCGAAACAGCAGCTGGCGTAGTTCTTCTTCGTCCAGCTAGCCCAGGTACCGGAGTAATCGCCGGTGGTCCTGTCCGTGCAGTACTTGAATGTGCTGGCATCTCAGATGTATTGACCAAGTCACTCGGATCTAACAATGCAATCAACATGGTTCACGCAACCGTTGCTGCACTGAAGATGCTCGAGTCACCAGCAGCTATTGCTGCTCGACGTGGACTTCCACTTGAAGATGTTGCACCTGCAGCAATTATCCGCGCTTCACAGATGACAGTTGGTGCCTAATGCCACG
>JBAWXP010000082.1:0-4243 GCA_037143995.1 Actinomycetota bacterium | reverse complement strand
GCCGGCAGCGGCGCTGTCACAAAAATTGCGCAATCAGATCGCATCGCAGCTCCCACCATTTCAGGAATGACTCTCAACGGAACTCAATTCACACTTACACAAGGAAAAGTTGCAGTAGTCAATGTTTGGGCATCGTGGTGTTCGCCATGCAGAGCCGAAGAACCAACACTCTCGGCACTTGCGAAGAAATATGTAGATGTGCAATTTGTAGGAATCTTGACTCGCGATAACCCCGTCAATGCAGAAGCATTTACCCGCACGCGCAAGACCCCTTACCCCACGCTGATAGATGACTCAATTCTGATTGGTTTTAGAAAGTCATTACCGGCCAATGCAATTCCAACAACTGTCGTTCTCGATAAGAACGGCAAAGTTGCTGCTCGCATTTCAGGGTCAGTCACTGTTGCATCCTTAAGCCAACTCATCGATGAGGTAAGCGGCGAATGACAGACTTTGTTGTTAATCACATCATGGATGGCTTTCTTCTGACAGCTTTCCCCATTGCACTCTTGGCAGGGTTGATCTCATTTCTCTCTCCCTGTGTTCTGCCACTTGTGCCGGGCTATCTCTCATTCGCTGCTGGTTTTTCACAAGCACGCGGAAAAGTCTTCTTAGGTTCTGCACTCTTTGTTGCAGGTTTTAGCGCACTCTTTATCTCATACGGTGCACTCTTTGGCGAACTTGGTGCACGCATCTCAGTTCACGAAGAAGTTATTACTCGATTCATGGGCCTACTCACCATTCTTATGGGAGTTATCTTTCTCGGAGCATTTCCGATGATGCCCACACTACGTCCAAAGATTTCAACAACAGGTGGACTCGTTGGTGCTCCGATTCTCGGTTTCCTCTTTGGTATTGGTTGGACGCCATGTATTGGTCCAGCTCTTGCAAGTGTGGAGGCTCTCGCCTTTCAAGAATCAAGTGCGCTACGTGGTGCAATTCTTTCACTCGGTTACTGCATCGGTCTCGGACTACCATTTATTGCAACCGGGCTCTTCCTTGATAAATCAGAATCTCTTCGCAAAGTTATGGTGAAAAATGGCGGAAAGATTTCAAAGGTTGGTGGTGGACTTCTTATTGTGATTGGCCTACTTCAACTCACTGGTTTGTGGACAAACCTCATGATCGAGATGCGCAATCTCATCTCTAACTTTGCGCCGGTGATTTAATGAGTCAAGAAATAGAAATACCAGAACTAGGTTTCTTAGGGCTCGTACGATTTGCCTGGCGCCAATTAACAAGTATGCGCACAGCGCTGATTCTCTTGATGTTGATGGGCGTTGCTGCAATTCCTGGTTCACTTATTCCTCAGCGCATCACCAATCCCATGGCTGTCCGTGATTTCATCACCAACAACCCTGGCCAGGCCCTTTGGTATGACCGACTCTCACTCTTTGATGTCTATGGTTCTCCATGGTTTAGCGCCATCTATATCTTGCTCTTTATCTCACTCATCGGTTGCGTACTTCCACGCAGCGTCGAGCATTTCAAAGCGATGCGCGCACAACCACCTGCAACGCCAAAGAATCTTGTGCGCTTAGAGGAATATCAGAAGTTTGATGCAGATGCGCAGGTACTAGTCCGTGCAAGTGCATGGCTTAAGAAGAATCGATTTAGAGTGCTTGAAGAAGGTCAATCTCTGTCGGCGGAAAAAGGCTATCTACGCGAGACCGGCAATCTTCTCTTTCACCTATCTCTCATCCTCGTACTTATCGGAGTCAGCTTTGGATCTCTCTTTGGTATGAAGGGTGAAGCAATCGTCAATGTGGGAGAGAGATTCATCAACGTTCCGACGTCGTATGACACTCTCTCTTTTGGAAAACTTATTGGAGATAAGTCCCTTACACCTTTCCAAATCCGAGTAGATAAATTTGTAGCGCAGTATGACCCAGCAACTAATGCACCTAAGGATTACACCGCGTGGGTCACGGTCACCAATGACGGCAAAACTCAAAAAGAAGTAATCAAGGTCAATGAACCTCTCACATTTGGAAATACCCGCGTCTACTTGCAAGCAAATGGATATAGCCCAGTAGTAACAGTGCGAGATTCCATGGGTGATGTGGCATTCCAAGGCCCTGTTCCATTCTTGCCACAAGATGGAAATTTACGTTCCATCGGTGCGATAAAAGTTCCTGATGCAATTCCTCAGATTGGATTTGTTGGATCTTTTGTGCCCACAAACTCTCGCACTGCCGGACAAGGCGCAGTCTCAATATTTCCTGAACTTCTCGATCCTAAACTTCTCTTCTCAATCTGGAAGGGCAACCTCGGATTAGATTCAGGTGTACCTCAATCGGTTTACAGACTTGATACAACGAAGCTGACAAAAGTTGGCTTGGGGTCGGTAAAACCTGGTGAAACATTTACATACCCTGAGGGCTCCATCACATTAGAGACTGTTGTCCCGTGGATTAATCTGCAGATCGTCGAAGATCCCGGAAAGAAGTATGCGCTGGTCGGCGGTATTGTTGCCGTCCTAGGCCTCTTATCTTCACTCTACGGACGACGTCGTCGAATCTGGATTCGTGTTACATCAGATGGAGTTGAAGTTGCAGGACTTGCAAAGAATGGGGCCCCAGGCCTTGAAGCTGAAATCAAAGATTTTGTTGCAGCAGTAAAGGGAGAGAAATAATGCAGACAACGTGGGCATATACATCGAATTACTTCGTGTATTCAGCGATGGCACTCTTTACGATTTCATTTATCGCCCATGCATTTGAAACCGCCTTTGCAGTTCGTGCACCCGAAGTGGCAGATGCGACGCAAGGCAATTTGCTTGTTAAGACACTTGATTACAAGCGCACTGAAAAAACTGCCCGCATTGCAACTGCGATGATGATTTTGGCCTTCCTACTTCTCCTTGCAGGCGTTATCTGCCGTGGAATTTCTGCAAAGCATGTTCCTTGGGGAAATATGTATGAGTTCTCTATTACTGGAGCACTTGCCTTTACCGGTGCATACCTTGCCGCACTTCGTAAATATGACCTTCGTTGGCTCGGAGTCTTTGTCTCATTCTCTGTCTTGCTCACTCTTGGTACTGCAATCACATTGTTGTATCGCAACAGCGCACCTCTCGTTCCAGCACTGAAGTCCACATGGCTTGTTATCCACGTGACTGCCGCAATTATTTCTGGCGGAGTATTTCTTCTAGCAAATGTTGTTGCAGCTGCATATCTCTATCTTGAACGAGTCGAAAGTCGTGGTCCACGTCCACTCTGGCTACAACGAGTCCCATCTCTTGAAGTATTGGATCAACTTTCCTACCGACTCGTTGCATTTGTATTCCCACTGTGGACATTCGCAGTTATTGCAGGCGCCATTTGGGCCGAAAGTGCCTGGGGTCGTTACTGGGGCTGGGATCCAAAAGAGACGTGGGCATTTATTACCTGGGTTGCATACGCTGCATATCTGCACGCTCGCGTGACTGTTGGCTGGCGTGGACGTCGAGCTGCATGGTTATGTATCTTCGCAGGATCTACATTCTTATTTAACTATGTATACGTCAATGTCTGGGGTACAGGAAAACATACCTACTCTGGTTTATAAATCAGATACTGCGTAAGAAATCTGGATCATCATCGGGCGGAAGAATTCTCTTCTTTCCTGGCTTTGATCCGCCGCCACCGTTTCGTGGCTTACGTCCAATAACGAGAAATGCAACTGCACCAATTGATCCTGTGAAGAAGATAATGAGAAGCCAACCCCACTTAGGAAGTTTCTGGATTTCATAATCTTCACGCCGAGCACAATCGATAAATGAGTAGAGCACGAGAGCAAGTGAGACAAGTAAAAGCAGTCCTTCAAACTTAATCATGGGTTGATTCTAGGTCCTTTACAGTGCAAGCCCGATAGCGAAGGTGAGCGCAAAGATCAGCTGCAACTTGCCAGTCCTGGCAAGAAGGGGAATCAAGTCTCTTCCACTCGCGCCTTGAAGTACTTCTCGTGAGATTCCCACTGCGATCGGCACAGTGAGCAGAGTTATCAGCGCCCATGGTTTGAAGGTCAACCCTGCGAAGAGATATGCACCGATGAGAAGAAATACGAAGAAGCGGCGAGAGTTCTGATCTCCAAGGCGAACAGCCAAGGTGCGCTTAGAAACGTGTAGATCTTGTGCGCGATCGCGAATATTGTTGATAGCAAGGAGTGAACAGGCCAGCGTTCCCATCGGAATCGATGCCGCGATTGCGAGCCAGGTAATCTGCAGAGTCTGCACGTAATACGAACCTACGGTTGCAATCAC
>JBAWXP010000081.1:0-4260 GCA_037143995.1 Actinomycetota bacterium | reverse complement strand
GTTGCTAGAGAAAAACCGAGAGGCGCGGCTAGCGCCATCCTTTCGCGATCGAAATCTGTCGTTGCAACCATTCCAGTGACAGCAGGAAGAACTAGCAAGACAGTATCGATGGAATCAAAGAGCGGTTCTTTATCTTCTTGAAGATCACGGTTATATGCAAAGGGAAGGCCCTTAAGCATTGTGAGAACTCCGGTGAGGTTTCCAACAAGACGTCCTGCCTTACCGCGGGCAAGTTCTGCCATATCCGGATTCTTCTTCTGCGGCATGATTGATGAACCAGTCGAATATGCATCGGCAATCTTTGCCCACCCAAATTCAGTCGTCGCCCAGATGCACCACTCTTCACCAATACGTGAGAGATGGATGCCGATCATGGAGAGAATAAAGAGAGCTTCTGCAACAAAGTCACGATCAGAGACGGCATCTATTGAATTGGCAGCACTTGAGGTAAAGCCTAAATCTTTGGCAGTCACTTCAGGAGAAAGTGGCAGTGATGATCCTGCAAGAGCGCCTGACCCCAAGGGACTGACCAATGCTCGGTCTAGCCAATCGTGAATTCGATCTATGTCGCGTGCAAAACCCTGTACATGCTTTGCGATCTCGTGGCCAAAGAGAACTGGTTGTGCATGCTGTAGATGTGTAAAACCTGGTGCAGGTGCATCAGCGTATTCAGAGGCCTTAGCGATGAGCGCTTGTTGAAGTGCAAGAACCTGTTGCGCAACCTCAATCATGTGATCAATTGCGTAGAGACGTAGATCTGTCGCCACCTGATCGTTACGAGAACGACCAGCGCGAAGAGAGCCTCCAATAGCGCCGAGCTTCTCCGTTAATCCACGTTCGAGAGCGCTATGTACATCTTCATCCGTCTCGTTGGCTACAAACTTTCCGGAAGCGACTTCAGAGATGAGCTCCTTTAAAGCGCCCCGGATGGAATTGGCAACCGAATCTTCTAGAAGTCCACTTGATTGAAGAACTGAAAGGTGAGCCAGTGAAGAGCGGAGGTCATAGTGCGCTAAACGCCAATCGAAGTGAACGCTGCGCGAAAGAGCGAAGACAGCATCAGCTGGTGATTGCGAGAAACGTCCACCCCAGAGCGCCATTATTTACTTCCCCTTTTCTTTGAACCACCGAAAGCACGCAATTCTCTCGCGAGTTGGGCTCCACCGCTGGCTTTTCTCGATACAACGAGAACCGTGTCATCGCCTGCGATAGTTCCGATAATGTCGGTGATCCCGGAGTGATCAAGTGAGCTTGCCAATAGCTGGGCTCCCCCAGGTGGTGTGCGTACAACAGCCAAATTCCCACTGGCTTCTACAGAAATGATGAGATCTGAAGGAACGGGCATAGTGCGCGAAATTGATTCATCATCACTATTAGAAATTTTGTAGGTTGATTCACCTGTGGCTGATCGACCTCTGACTGCGCCGATCTCTTCGAGATCGCGACTTGCAGTTGCTTGAGTTACCGCAAAGCCCGCCTTTTTCAGTTGTTTCACCAAATCAGATTGTGAATGAATAAGGCCAGCCTTGATCAAGGCAATTGCCTTTGCTCGACGTGCTGTAACGCTAGACATTCATAGTCTCCTTGACCGCTTGTGAAAATATCCCAATGAACTTCTCTGCTTGCTTCAATGAAACATTGAGAGCCGGAGCAATTCTGATTGTTGACTCACCAGGTGCGTTGATGAGCACACCAAGTTCCTGGCATCTCTTGGTGAGAGCCTTTGCTACGGGCTTATCTATCGTTAGTCCAATCAAAAGTCCGGCGCCACGAACTTCGGTGACACCTGGAATGAGTGCCAACTCAGCCAGGAGTAATTCACTGACTTTCACAACGTGAGCAAGGATCTTCTCCTTCTCTATCGCCTTGATGACGGCCAGTGCTGCCGCTGTTGCAATTGGATTACCGCCAAAGGTAGAACCGTGATCTCCTGCAGCAAATAATGTAGAAGCCGATCCCAAAGCGATCATTGCTCCCAGTGGCAGACCGCCACCTAAACCTTTCGCCAGTGTGATCACGTCAGGTTTGACTCCTGAATATTCGTATCCAAACCAATCTCCAGTACGACCCATTCCAGTCTGCACGCAATCAAAAACAAGTAGCGCACCAGTTGCGTCGCAATAGGTGCGAAGGTTCTTAAGGTAATCGGATGGAGGAACAATGACACCTGCTTCTCCCATGATGGGTTCGACAATAACCATCGCCGTCTTCTTCGTTATTGCACGTTTCATTGCGGCAGAATCACCAAATGGCACATGCTTCACGCCTTTAATAAGTGGTTTAAATGGATCGCGTTTTGAGGGTTGGCCCGTTAATGACAGCGCGCCCATAGTCCTGCCGTGGAAAGATTCTTTTGTTGCGACAATTTTATACTTTCCTGTTTTACGTGAGAGTTTGAGCGCTGCTTCATTGGCTTCAGCACCTGAATTGCAGAAGAAGATTCGTGCGTTTTTATCACCTGTCATCTTCTGCAATTTCTCCGCAAGTTCCAGAGCATTGGGATGTGCATAGAAATTGCTCACATGGCCAAGTGTTGAGACTTGAGTGCTTACGGCCTTCACAATTGCAGGATGTGCATGTCCCAGGACATTAGTTGCTATACCGGCCAAGAAATCCAAGTAAGTGGCGCCTTCTGAATCGGTGACGACAGATCCCCTACCCGATACGAGTTCTATTGTCGGAGTTCCATAATTATCTTGAAGCGCCTTCTGCCAACGTTTCATGCGACCACCAACGTTCCGCCCTCGCCCAGTAGGGCGTTCTCGAGTGCTGATGGATCCGTTCCATCAATGATTCTCACAGCCTTTGCACCTGCTTCAATGGCATCCAAACATGCCTGAACTTTTGGTGCCATCCCTTCAGAAAATGATGACTTAATAGATTCCAATTCATGTGCTGATATCGATGCGATCAGCGAGGCTCTATCTGGCCAATTTCGATAAATACCTTCGACATCGGTCATGATGATCAGCCATTGCGCATCCAATGCCCCGGCAATAGCCGCAGCCGCTAAATCTGCGTTGACGTTAAACCCACTAGTTCCAAATGAGTCAGAAGCTATCGGTGAAACCACCGGAACTTTTCCATTCTTCACAAGGGTAGAAATCTCTGATGTATCGACTGAGGATACGACTCCAACTAGCCCCAGATCTGCGTGCGTTCCATCGACTAGAGAGGTAAGAGGTGTAGCGCACAAAGTGCCTGAAGTGCGTCCAGAGATCGCAACTGCGTCAACGCCGTGAGCTCTCAGAGATGTCGCTACTGAAGGTCCAACTTCATCAACTAAAACGCGTTCAACAATTGCGAAGATCTCAGGTGTTGTCACTCTAAATCCGCCTACGAATTGAGATTCAATCCCTGCAGCTTTCAGCGCTTCATTGATCTGCGGACCACCCCCGTGGACTATCACAGGAGTCACCCCAGTTGTAATCGCGGCTGCAATCGCCTGAGCAAATGAGCCGTGTTTATCTGTCATGGCATGACCACCAAATTTTATGACAATCATGTTGAGTAGGCCGAATTCTCTTCAACATAATCGTGCGACAGATCGTTAGTCATCACAGTTGCGGTCGCGCTACCGACGTTGAGATGAACTTCGAGATTGACCAAGCGATCTGTGAAGGAGACCTTGTTCTTATCTTCAAAAGGGGCAGATTCTCTAGCTACATGCACTCCATTGAGAATCACATCGATATTGAGAGCATCCATCTGTGCATTAGCAGTTCCCACCGCTGCAAGTACGCGACCCCAGTTTGGATCTGCTCCAAAGATTGCACATTTCAAGAGATTATTTCGAGCACAGGCGCGTGCTACTTCTACAGCATCTGATTCACTTGCTGCACCCCTCACGGTGATTGCAACAGTTTTAGTAGAACCTTCCGCATCCGCAATCAACTGAGCTGCCAAAGAGGCGCACACTTCCATCAATGCGGATTCAAGTTCGGCATCCGTAAGTGATACTCCCGACGCTCCGCTACCCATAAGAAGAACTGTGTCATTGGTTGATGTGCACCCGTCAGAATCGATTCTGTTATATGTGCGGTCTGCTACACGAGAGAAGATTTCTTGCGAGGATTGAGGCAGAACTGCATCAGTCATCACCACGGAGAGCATCGTCGCCAGAGCTGGAGCTAACATTCCAGCCCCTTTGGCGATCCCAGCAAATTCAGCACCGTTCTTCGAAGTCGTTGCCACCTTTGGAACGCTATCGGTGGTCATGATTGCCCGTGACACCTCGTCTAGTGATTCCATCTTGAGATT
>JBAWXP010000080.1:0-4406 GCA_037143995.1 Actinomycetota bacterium | reverse complement strand
GCATTCGCAAGCTGTGCGCGGGCCTTAATAACTCGTGGATCCGCTTGATCAACAAGTGCAAAGAGTTCTAGCAAGCGATCTTTTACTTTCTTCTGCTCATCACCATGAAGTGCAACCAGTAAGCGCAAGAGTCGATCAAATGCTGGCTCGAGATATCCGCTCATGACTTCGACATCTGCGCACCGAATCTGTAACTCAAGATCATCTGGGTGCTTAATCGCATCTTCCATCACCTGTGCGGCATCGACTCCATGTGTACGCGCTAATAACTGCACTTGGGCAAGACCTAACTTTGCATAGGAATCCGTTGGTTTACGAGCGATCAAACGCTTATATGCAGCTTCCGCAGCTGGGTAATCTCCTTGATCTAGGGCTGCCAGTGCTTCATCTTCTTCGGGTTCAGTCTCTTCGACTGGTTCTTCACCGATTCCTTGCTGGGCAGCAAGGGTAAGAATCTTTGTAATGACTTCACGAAGTTGATCTTCGCTCAGTGGTTGTTCGAGGAATGGGACGGCTTGTCCTCCAATAAATACAACTCCATATGGGATTGTGCGCACTTGTAGAGCTTGCGCGACAGGAGCTTGTTCATCAATATTGACGTGGGCAAGAATCCATTTTTCACTTCCTGCGCTCTCTAGCTTTCCGAGTGTGCGCAACAATTCAACGGATTCTGTTGAGCGAGGTGACCAACATAAAACGATTACTGGCTTTGACTTTGAAAGTGGAAGAATTTCCGCCTGTAAATTAAGTGGAGTGACTTCAATACCCGGAATCGGTGAGGTCAGATCAGGTGCTGGTTTTCCAAGCGAACTGAGATCAACTGCTTGAGAGAAGTTCGGTGGCAAACTCATTACATCTTCCTCGCTCTCACTGTATATGTGTTACTGAATTGCGCCATCTACTCGAACATCGACACCAGAGTCGCGACGGTAGGGCAAAATTTCTGCAACATAGGACTTCGCGGCAAACTCTAGTCCAACATCGTGCCCTGCTCGTTCGCTCAAATACCAGCGATGCTCAAGGGTTTCATGGAAAAATTGAGCGAGTTCAATGCGCCCTTCAAGTTCGGGTGGAATCAGGCTCACTGTTGGTCGAAATACTTCATCGAGCCAACGTTTGGCAGAATCATAAAGAGGTGGCTTGGGTGATTTTTCTCGCCCTCTAAACCGATCAAAAGATGCAAGTAATCTCTTAGCTTGCAACTCTTCTGTATCAAGGCCCATTAACTCTCGCAATCGGCTCTTGTGATAACCCGCTGCGACAAGTTTTGGTTGGAATACCAACTTGCCTGCATTCTCACCCTCTTCCATCGATACCGACACTTCTTCGACAGCAAAGCCAAGATCGTGCAATTGGCGCATCGCACGTTCTACTGCATGGCGATCTGTGGGATCGAGAACTTGTCGATCTTTCAGCGCTGACCATAAACGGTGATAGCGCTTAATCAACGCTGTACTTGCGCGAATCGGATCGAGTCCTGGATAGAGAACGCCTGAGAGTTGGAGATCTTCAAGTTCTGCCGCAACGTTAAAATGTGCAATCTCTAAATCATGTTCGCGTTGACCAACCGAAAGTGATTTCTGAAATTCTCCAGTTTCAGCATCGACAAGATAGGCCGCATACCCTTCGGCATCGCGGCGAAAGAGCGTGTTGGATAGTGAACAGTCGCCCCACCAGAAACCGAGTAAATGGAGGCGGACAAGTAACAAGGCGAGGGCATTAGCCATCAGTAAGACATCTTCAGCTGTTACCTGTTTATCACTTAAGACAACGCGAAAAGGAAGTGAGTACGGCAAGAAGCGAGTGACAAGAGCACACGGGAGTTCTTCACCGCTCTTATCTGTGCGCCCTTCAATTACTGCAATCGATTGCACACTGGGTGAATCAAGTTGCTTGAGTTCGCGCAAGATTTTATATTCACGATTTGCGAACTCAGAGACAGTCTCTTTCACTGCATAAACTTCAGAATCGGGATCATCTGTTGAACGCACGAGGCGAACAATGTGGCGAGAGATTCCTCGCTTCTCGGCAAGCAACGGATCCTCTGGCCATTCCTCAAGAGGTATGTTCCATGGCAGGCCTGTAACAGCTGCGATTTCCTCGCCGAGCCCAGTAATCCGTAGCGCCATGGGGGTTATTCTCTCGTACGCTTTACAATAAATCATGGCTATTTCAGACCGCATCAAGAGAAAAGCAAAAGAATCACCAGTTATCGCCGATTTCGGAGCCGCAGGTGCTCCAATCGATAGAGGACATCCTTTCTACTTTGGTTTTATTGCAACTCTCGGTGCACTTTCAGCAATTGTCTTGATGCGTGCACTCGCTAGTGCCAGCCAAGTTTTTGTTCTCATTATCGTCGCACTCTTCCTTGCAACGGGACTCAATCCTGCAGTTGAAGCAATTCGCAAACGAGGATTATCGCGCGGATCTGCAGTCGCCATTATCTTTGCGCTCGTCATACTTTCGGTCGGAATCTTTGCCGCTCTCGTCGTGCCACCGCTGATTTCGCAAGGAACTCACCTCATACAGATCGCACCAACTCTTCTTGAAGACCTCAAGAACAATCCAACTATTGCAAATTTCAATGATCACTACGGAGTTATCGACACCTTACAGAAGCGTCTGAATTCTGTGACTTCAGATGGAACTCTGCTCATCTCTGCATTTGGCGGCGTTATAGGTGTGGGTAAGAGCGTGCTATCCGGAACCTTTACGGCGCTCACAATTTTGATTTTGACTCTCTACTTCATTACATCGCTGCCTCAAGTAGTAGAGCTTGGCTTGAAGCTTGTGCCATCTAGCCGTCGCACACGCGTTTCATTACTTACAGATGCGATTATTTCGCGGGTCGGAACTTTCGTCGGAAGTCAGATAGTCGTCTCGCTTCTTGCTGCTGTCTTTATCGCAATATTCTCAGCGATTTTGGGTCTCCCTTCCCCTATTGCAATCGGAATAATCGTCTTTGTCTGCGGACTCGTTCCTTTGATTGGCCATTTTCTTGGGTGTGGAATTGTTACCATCATCGCGCTTACACAATCAGTATCGGTAGGACTTATCGCCTTCGTTGGATATGTTCTCTACGTTCAAGTTGAAAACTATGTTATTCACCCGCGCATAATGAAACGTAATCTTGCTGTGCCGGGCGCAGTCACCATTATTTCAGCGATGATCGGTACTTCTCTGCTTGGACTAGTTGGTGGATTACTTGCAGTGCCTGTCGCTGCATCAGTGATATTGATTCTTGAAGAAGTCGTATTTCCTCGCGCTGAAAAATCTTAAATCTCAGTCGGTAACGGCAGACGTTCGGGTGCAACAACGCGAGTAATTTCAGATAAAACTCTATTCACCGATGGCTCTCCTACCCAGAGATGTTTTGCACCATCTACCGGAATCAAATCAATCTGAGGCACGATGGCAAAGCGCACTTTTGCTTGATCTGGCTTTAAATAATCATCAAATTCTGGAATCAGAGCAGTAATCGGTCTTCCATCTTTCGCCCAGAATTCAAGATCGCCATCAACAATATCGAGCAACGTTGGGCTTAAGAGAATGAGACCTTTAACGCGTGGATCACGTGCATGGCTAATTGCAATACTTGTACCAAATGACCAACCAACTACCCACACTTCTGTAAGCGCAAGAGTTTCAAAGCAGTAACGAATCATCGCTTCGACATCATATTTTTCTGCGCGGCCATTGTCATAAGAGCCAGTACTTGTTCCAGCTTCACTTGTGGTTCCACGAGTATTAAAACGGACAACTGTTATTCCGGCCATCGCTGGAAGTCGATTGGCCGCCTTCTTATATATATGGCTATCCATCATTCCCCCACCGGTTGGGTTGGGGTGGCAACACAAAATGGCAGAGGTCGGATTATCAATCGGTGCGCTGACTTCACCGATGAGGGTCTGGCCATCTTCGGTTGTGACGGTAAATGGCGTGCGTACGCCCGGAAGAATTGTGCTGGGGCGGATTGGTTCCGACATAGTTGCAGTCTAGTCTTTGCTTATGGTTCTTTCAGACACTTCAACATTTGCATCTCATAATCCAGTCACTGACGAGGTCATCACTTCGCACGAAATCTTTAGCGAGGCCGCTGTACGAGCTGCAGTCGATCGTGCACGCAATGCTTCGCAAGAGTGGCGCGAGCTCGGCTTTCGTGGACGTCGGAGAGTGTTGCTCAAGTGGAGTACTGACATCCTGTTGAATATTGATTCACTCACCGACATTGTTTCACTTGAAACTGGAAAGCCAATCAGTGATGCAAAGCTCGAAGTATCACTTGCTGCAGGACATATCGCGTGGGCTGCTCGCCATGCTGAACCTGTGATGCGTACATCGCATCGTTCTCCTGGACTCTTGATGGCAAATATGTCTGCAACTGTCGAGCGTTCTCCTGTTGGCGT
>JBAWXP010000079.1:0-4703 GCA_037143995.1 Actinomycetota bacterium | reverse complement strand
GTGGGCGGCGAGGGTTTCGAACCCCCGACATCCTCGGTGTAAACGAGGCGCTCTACCACTGAGCTAGCCACCCGGCTAAGTAATGCTTGCGAATACTACTTTATATACGCGAAAGAACGAAAATCGCGCGTGAAGTATGCGAGATTACAGTGCAGCAATAGCGGTTTTGTAATCGCCATTATTGCGAGCATCTCCAAGGCCTTGAACTACTGACCAGCGAATGATGCCTGCCTTATCGATGATAAATGTGCCGCGCAATGCGCAACCAAGATCTGCATTGAAGATTCCATATGCCTGCGCTGCTGCGCCATGTGGCCAGAAATCTGCAAGCACTGGGAATTTATAGCCCTCTTGCTCAGCAAATATTTTCTGTGTAAATGGTGAGTCACATGAAATAGCGAGTACCTGTACGTTGTCATTTTGAAAAGCAGCTAGATCATCACGAATTGCGCATAGTTCGCCCGTGCATGTGCCTGTGAATGCAAAGGGAATAAAGAGAACGACGACATTCTTATTGCCCTTAAATGATGAGAGCTTTACCAGTTCTCCATATTGATTCTTTAATTCGAAATCTGGTGCGGCTTCACCGACACTTAAACCTGCAGGTAGTTGAGTCATGGCGCGAATCTATCGCTTGCCAGCCTTACGTGCCACTAGACGAGTGGCGGTCCAATCTTGTGCAACTACTAGCGTTGACGTCTGGCTTAATCCGCATGTGGGAGCTGCATCTTGAATATCACTCGGTTCAACATGGCCATCGCGACCAACCTTGGGAGTCAGAACCCAGATAGGACCTGTCTCGGATAGATATGCCATTGCATCCATTAATTCATCGACAAGATCACCATCATCTTCGCGGAACCAGAGAAGAACAGCATCGACAACTTCGTTGGTGGAATTTTCATGAAATTCTGTGCCGACTATTTTTTTTATCTCAGCACGAAGAGCATCATCGCAATCGGCTCCATACCCGATCTCGAGGATTAGCTCTCCCTTAGCAAAACCCATACGCATTGCCACGGGATAAGTCCAACCGATGAGACGGATATTTACAAGGGTTTAACCTGCCTCACAGCCGATTTTTTTGCGCTTGCACCCCTTTGGCGCGAGAATAGGGGCATGACCGAATTCGCCGGATCGCCCGATCAGATAATCGACCAATTAGTAGATACAGATCCTGCTGAAACGGCTGAATGGCAGGCATCTTTTGATGCAGCTCTGACAGCTGCTGGCCCAGTTCGTGCGCGTTATTTAATGCTCCAACTTTTAAAGCGAGCACATGAGAAGAAGATCGGTCTTCCAGACCTTCGCACAACTGATTACATCAACACTATTTCACCAGAGAATGAACCAACTTTCCCAGGCGATGAAGATATCGAACGTCGCATTCGCGCCGCAGTTCGTTGGAATGCTGCAATCTTGGTGCACCGCGCGCAGCGTCCAGGTGTTGGCGTGGGCGGACATATCTCTACTTATGCTTCCTCTGCAGCCCTTTATGAAGTTGGCTTTAACCACTTCTTCCGCGGACAAGATCACCCAGGTGGCGGAGATCAAATCTTCTTCCAGGGACATGCATCTCCCGGAATGTATTCACGCGCATTCCTCGAAGGACGTTTTAGCGAGAACCAACTGGATGGATTCCGCCAGGAACTTTCACATGAAGGTGGCGGACTATCGTCATATCCACACCCACGTTTAATGCCGGACTTCTGGCAATTCCCAACAGTGTCGATGGGTATCGGTCCTATCAATGCAATTTACCAAGCACGATACAACCGCTATTTACATAACCGTGGAATCAAAGACACCAGCGATCAGAATGTGTGGGCATTCCTTGGCGATGGTGAAATGGATGAAGTCGATACATTGGGTGCAATCGGTTTAGCTTCGCGCGAGAAGCTCGACAATTTAACTTTCGTTGTGAACTGTAACTTGCAGCGCCTCGATGGCCCTGTGCGCGGCAACGGCAAGATTATTCAAGAGCTCGAATCAATCTTCGGTGGAGCCGGCTGGAATGTCATCAAGGTTGTATGGGGCCGCGGTTGGGATCCACTTCTTGCACAAGATCGCGAAGGCGCACTTGTGAATTTGATGAACACCACACTCGATGGTGATTACCAGACATTTAAGGCAGAAAGCGGAGCATTTGTTCGCGAGCACTTCTTTAATCGCGATCCACGCACTGCAGCGATGGTCGCTAATTACTCAGATGATCAAATCTGGAACCTCAAGCGCGGTGGCCATGACTATCGCAAACTCTTTGCTGCATACACAGCCGCAACAGAGAAGAATGGCCGTCCAACAGTTATTTTGGCTAAGACTGTGAAGGGTTGGACTCTTGGTTCGCACTTCGAAGGTCGTAACTCAACGCACCAAATGAAGAAGATGACCCTCGAAGACATCATCGAATTCCGCGATCGCCTTGAGATTCCATTGGCCGATGACAAGTTAGATAAGTACACACCTTCGTATTACAAGCTTCCTGCTGATTCTCCTGAGATGAAGTACTTAGAAGAACGTCGTCGCGAACTCGGTGGATCAATCCCAAGCCGTCGCAAGGTTTCTCGTCCGCTTCCTCAACCTGCCGATTCTGTCTATGAATCCGTACGTCGCGGTTCAGGGCAACAAGAAGTGGCAACAACGATGGCATTTGTTCGTATGTTGAAGGATCTTGTGAAAGATCCAGGTTTGGGCAACCGCATTGTTCCGATCATTCCTGATGAGGCCCGCACCTTCGGTCTCGATTCACTATTCCCATCACTGAAGATTTACTCACCGCATGGCCAGCAATATATGGCTGTAGACCGCGATTTGATGTTGTCATATAAAGAGTCGACATCTGGCGTCATTCTGCACGAAGGTATCAACGAGGCAGGATCAGTTGCATCATTTACAGCAGTTGGTTCTTCCTACTCAACGCATAACGAACCAATGATTCCTATCTACATCTTCTACTCAATGTTCGGATTCCAGCGCACAGGAGATGCTTTCTGGGCCGCGGCTGATCAATTAGTTCGAGGCTTTGTACTCGGTGCAACAGCCGGGCGCACAACTCTTAATGGCGAAGGCTTGCAACACGAAGATGGCCATTCACACCTTCTTGCGGCAACTAACCCAGCTGTTGTTGCCTACGACCCAGCATTTGCCTACGAAGTTGGACATATCTTTAAAGATGGTCTGCGTCGTATGTATGGCGAGAACAGCGAGAATATTTATTACTACATGACCGTTTACAACGAGCCGTATATGCAACCTGCTGAACCAGATAACTTGGATGTCGATGGTCTGCTTAAGGGAATCTATCTCTACTCTGGCGCCTCTCGTCAGCGTAAGAAGAATGCACAACTGCTTGCATCCGGCGTGGGCGTTAACTGGGCTTTAAAAGCACAGAAGCTCCTGGCAGAAGATTGGGGTGTAGCAGCCTCTGTCTGGTCAGTTACTTCATGGAATGAACTTCGTCGCGATGGTCTGGAAGTAGATCGCCACAATATGCTCAATCCAAAGAATAAGAAGGTTGCCTACGTTGCTGACAAGTTACGTGGAACCGAAGGTCCAGTTATCGCAGTCTCAGACTTTATGCGCGCTGTGCAAGATCAAATCTCTCCATGGGTTCCTAATGCATTCGTATCTCTTGGAACAGATGGCTTTGGACTTTCAGATACTCGCGGAGCTCTTCGTCGCCACTTCAAGGTTGATGCAGAATCAATCACAGTTGCAACTCTTGCAGAGCTTGCAAAGGCTGGCGAAGTAAAAGAATCTGTCGTTCAAGAGGCTATTGATAAGTACCGTATCTTCGATGTGCGTTCAGCAGATGCTGGCAACACCGAAGGTTCTGGCTGATAACAGCCTCGTGCCTAATTGCTCTTAGCAGTACTGTCTTCTTTAAGTACGCCTACGAAGAAGGTGGATATCAAGAGCATCCCTGCTGGAATCATCATCGCTAGCGCTATTGAACCTGTAAATTGAATAGTCCACGCAACAATCCATTTGACAACAAAGGTCAATACGTTATTAACCACTCCGAATTGACCCACAACCACTGCGCTGGGCTGTGAAGATCTGCGATTTGCTGCAGCAAAAAATGATGGTCCAAGAAATGATGAACCTATTCCGGCAAGTGTGAAGCCAAGCAAGAAGAGTGCGTAAGACCACCACTGAGCACTTGCGGGCAGATGTGTTGCAATAATGATTGATATTCCAAAGCCTAACCCTGCAAGTAGAGCTGCTCTTCGCACCCATACATAGAGCGCATCGCGCTTTTCTAAACGCTGCACGATAACAAGTCGACCAAAGATCATTGCTGCGGTGAAAAAAATGTAGGGAGCAGCAGCCAAGCCTGGAGAGATTGCTAGTCGCTCCTTTGTGAAGATTGTTCCCCAATCGCCAATTGCAAATTCAAGATAGATGGCACATGCCATGCCTAAGCTGACAGGCCAATCAATGTGGAACGATGTAAAAACCTCTTTCACGCTGAAATGTTGTTCTGAATCTTGATTTGCAGTGAGTAACACTGGATGCAGACTTAAGATTATTCCAATCATGAGAGTCGCTGAAACAATACAGATGGTATCGATCTGCGCCACCAATGAGATATGACCTACAAGAAAACCAGAAATAATCGCCGATGCCAGCGCACCGAAGCTCCAAAATCCTGCAGAAGATGTGATGAGATTCTTTCCACTTCTCTCTAAAAAGTGGAAGGC
>JBAWXP010000078.1:0-4834 GCA_037143995.1 Actinomycetota bacterium | reverse complement strand
CGCGACCTCCGCCGTGACAGGGCGGCGCGCTAACCAACTGCGCTACCGGGCCTTATGTATTTACATACATTCGACCATTTTTCTCTTCTTTCGAAGCGTGCCCCCAACGGGATTCGAACCCGTGTTACCGCCGTGAAAGGGCGATGTCCTAGGCCCCTAGACGATGGGGACGTTTGAGGCTCGCAAATCGTACCTTCTTAAGCGTGCACGACCAAACTCGCTAAAAAAGTCCTATGGAATAGGTTGAAAAGAGGGCTCTTTAGAGCAGAGCCCACTGCACTGTTATTGAGATCGTCACATCTTGCTGACCTAAATCAATCACTGTGGCATCTGATTCCGCTTTAGCTACAGACATCACAGGTGTGTAATTAGTTGGCGCAGAATTTTCTACAAGGTAATTCACTTTGCCGAGTTTTACACCGATGAGTGATGCATATGAAGTCGCCTTCGATTTTGCACTCTTTACTGCAGCAGCGCGAGCTGCATCAAGTGATTTAGTTGAATCAAGTACAAATGGAGTTGCACCGTTAATCTGCAGATTGTCGCCACCAGCAGCAATTAAAGAGTCAACGACTGATCCTGCAGTATCTGCTGCACGAATTACGATAGTAAATGACTGCGATCCACGATAGCCAATCTGTGTTGAAGTTCCATCATTTGCATACTTATATTCTGGATAGACAGTTACAGTCTGAGTAGAAATATCTTTTGTATCAATCTTCGCAGCCTTCAGAGCTGTGCGAACTGCAGCAGCAGTCTTATTTGCTGCAGCCAGTGCATCCTTACTAGTGGCAGCTACTGCTGAGACTGTGGCGCTGAGGCGCACTGCATCAGGAGTCACCTTAATTGTGCCCTGCGCCGATACCGTGATGTAGCGAGTTGCTGCTGCATTGGCCGATGGCGCAACGATGCCTGCAACGCAGATTACGAGAAGGGCGATGACGGAGATACGTTTACGAGTATTCATATCCCTATTATCCCTTACTTCCTGTGGCTACGGTTATAGATCTCTGTGTGATCTCGGAGCATTCGTGAGAGTGAGAAGTATTCATGTGCGCGTGTTTTTCCAGCACTTCCTAGACGATTACGAAGCCCTGAATCTGTTGCAAGGGCGCTGAGTGCGCTTGCCATAGCGCCAGGTTGAGTGGAAGTAATAAAGCCAGTCTTATCGTTTTCGACGATATCTGAAATTGATCCGACTGCGGGAGCGATGATCGGTAGCCCTGCTTGCGCTGCTTGAATCAAAGTCAGTGGAATACCTTCGTTATCGCTAGTTAATATTGCGATATCACTTGCCGCAAATATTGCATCAATATCTTTACGCCATCCCAAGAATGTCACCGGCAATTTCTCTGCTGCAGCTCGCGCCTTTGAACTTTCAAAGAGCTCACCTTCACCTGCAATTAAGAAATGAATTGGCACTTCACGCGCCACCATCGCAGCAGCCACGTCAAGTAAGCGATCGGGGCGTTTAATCTGTGTCAGGCGACCGACAAAGGTGCAATACATTGCTGCCGGATCGAGCTCGAGGTGCTTTCGCAACTGCGCCTTATCAAAGTTCTTTGGTTCAGGAAGACCCGGGAAGAAGATGCTGTACTGACTCTTTCTGCCTATTCCTGCAGCCAGCAATTCGCGCTCTACCTCAGTACCAATGGCAATTAAATAGTCAGTACGCCGCGCAAAGAATTTTTCGATGGCGACAACCAACTGTGTCTTCCATCCTGCAAAATAACCATGGAGCAAATGTCCATGAAAAGTATGGATGCGCACTGCGCCTCGACCTGCGATGATCGATGCCAATCTGCCAAGTACGCCAGCTTTTGCGGTGTGGGTATGGATAACATCTGGCTTAAATTCCTTGATGGTACGAACTAATCCAAAGAATGCAGTGAGATCTGCAATAGGAGAAACAGATCGTCCAAGGCCAGCGATACGAGTTGCCTTGATATCGGTGGCAACTTCATCGAGAAAATCGGCTTCGTTCTCATCGCAATATCCAGTGATGAGAACGTGCTCGAATTGTGATGAATCGAGGCCACGCATTAATTCGGCAACAATGACGGCTGGTCCACCCACATTCATGCGGGCGATGATCTGCATAACTTTGATGCGCTGCGCCATGTGGTTATCTTCTCGCAAAAAGGCTGGATAATTGAACTTATGACCGGCGGGCAATTCGTATCCAACTGCACAGCAGATGCGATGGCCCTTGCGGCGCAGGCGCTGAAATCAGGAGCACTTGTCGCTTTCCCAACCGAAACTGTCTATGGACTTGGCGCAGATGCAACAAGCGCCCAAGCAGTTGCACGCATTTATGCAGCTAAGGGTCGTCCAGCAGACCACCCGCTCATTGTTCATATTGCAGATATGCACGATATCGACGAGTGGTCAGATGATATTCCTCACTATGCAATTGCTCTTGCCCGCAATTTTTGGCCAGGGCCAATGACACTTATTCTCAAGCGATCCACACTTGCACAAGATTTCATTACTGGGGGACAAGAGACTGTGGGATTGCGTGTTCCCAACCATGTCGTGGCCCTTGCACTTCTCAATGAATTTAAAAAAATTGGCGGCAAAGGAATTGCTGCCCCTAGCGCCAACCGTTTTGGACATGTCTCACCGACTACAGCTGATGCAGTCGAAGCAGAACTTTCCGCATATTTAGCCTCTGAAGATCTCATCCTTGATGGTGGCCAATCTTTGGTTGGTGTCGAATCCACAATCATCGATTGCACAACTGAAAGTCCCAAGATTCTTCGTCCAGGTGCGATCACCGAATCAATGATTGAAGAAGTCACGAAAATTGAACTCTCTTACGACGCAACAGATATTCGAGTCAGCGGTTCATTGGATAATCACTACTCACCTATGGCCCACGTTTTACTCGATATCGAACCCCAACCAGGTGATGGATTTATTGCACTCTCGCATTTCGAAACCCCAGAAGGCGTCATAAGATTGGCATCACCAAAGAACGATGAAGAATTTGCTCGCCATATGTATGCAGCGCTTCGCTCAGCAGATACTCAGAAACTTGCACGAGTTGTCGTAAAGCAGCCCGAAGGAAGTGGAATCGCTATCGCAATTCGCGACAGATTGCAGAGAGCAAGTAACGGTC
Source organism: Actinomycetota bacterium (assembly GCA_037143995.1). GTDB lineage: Bacteria > Actinomycetota > Actinomycetes > Nanopelagicales > Nanopelagicaceae > Planktophila. The sequence goes on along the minus strand of JBAWXP010000078.1, from coordinate 1,713 downwards.
GCTAATTCACTCGGTACTCTTGTGCCATGACCATTTCGCGCCGCAACCTTTTAAAGGCAACTGCCATTGTCGGCGCCGGAACTTTTGATTTCCTCAGCGCTTCACCAGCAGAGGCCGCTACTGCAGATATCCAGCATGGTTCACGTTCAGTGAAAAAAGTAGCGCTCACCTTCCATGGCGCAGGCGCACCCGATTATGCAGATCCTTTACTGAAACTCTTTAAATCAACCGGAACAAAAGTATCTGTATTTGCAGTGGGAACATGGCTTGTCAACGAACCAACTGTTGCAACACGAATCATCGACGATGGCCATGATCTTGGTAACCACACAATGACACACACGCAGATGAAAACTATCTCTGCCAAGCGAGTTGAGTCAGAGATTTCAGGTTGTGCAAACGAACTCACAAAACTTATTGGCAATCACGGAGCATGGTTTCGACCTTCAGGCACACAATTCTCAACTCCCACGATTCGCAAAGCAGCGGTAAAACATGGTTACGGTCAATGCATCTCCTATGAAGTTGACTCACAAGATTTTATGGATGTTTCAAAGACCAAGATGGTCTCCAATGTTATGAACAATGTGCAGAACGGTTCAATTATTAGTATGCACTTTGGCCACAAAGTCACTCTCGATGCGATGCCTACAATTCTTGAGAAATTACATGCAGCAGGAATCACCCCAGTAACTCTGACTGAACTTCTCTCTGTATGAGAGTAAAGCTCTTCCTTCTCACTCTTCTTGCTCTTTCATTACCTATCTCTGCCCATGCAGCACCCTTGGCAGGAATGCCTCCAGTGCTCGATCCCAACAATATTTACGCAGCCGATGCTCCCAACAACTTAAGTGATGCCGTAAAAGGAACTCGCGAACTTGTCTACGTTCCAAATTTTCGATCTGCCACAGTCTCAGTTATTGATCCCACCACATACAAAATTATCAAGACAATCAAAACTAAATCTGGCCCTCAACATGTTGTGCCTTCATGGGATCTAAAAACATTGTGGGTAAATGACAATAAGGGCAATTACTTAACCCCCATCGACCCCAAGACTGCAACTGCTGGAAAAGATATTTATGTACATGATCCCTACAACCTCTACTTCACACCCAACGGCAAATACGCAGTTGTCATGGCTGAAGCAGATAAGCAGATTGTCTTTCGTGATCCATACACAATGGCGATCAAGAAGACTTTGAAGGTGCCTTGTGCTGGCGTAAACCACGCAGATTGGACTGCCGACGGCAATCAATTCGTTGCAACATGTGAATTTACGGGCAAACTTATTCTTGTTGATACAGCCAAGATGACTCTCGTAAAAGTTGCCACTTTGAAGAAGCAGAATTCTATGAATCCGATGCCGCAAGATATCAAGATTTCTCCTGATGGAAAGACTTTCTACATCGCGGATATGGCATCCCACGGAATCTGGATTATGCCTGCCGATAACTTTGGCCACTTCACCTTCTTGCGCACCGGTAAAGGTGCACATGGACTCTATGTGACCCGCGATGCCAAGACACTATTAATTACAAACCGTGAAGAAGGTTCAGTCTCGGTCTTGCGTTTTTCCGATAATAAATTAATAGCAAAGTGGAAGATTCCTGGCGGCGGAAGCCCTGATATGGGAAATATTTCAGCAGATGGAAAATTCTTCTGGGTATCTGGTCGCTATGACGATGAGGTCTATGTATTTAATATCGAAAA
>JBAWXP010000077.1:0-4886 GCA_037143995.1 Actinomycetota bacterium | reverse complement strand
TGTCACGTCGCGGCTGGTTTCTCTTTATTCTCGTGGGCATTTTGTGGGGCGTCCCATATTTATTTATCAAAGTGGCCGTTAATCCAGAACATGGATTTACGCCAGCCGTTGTTGTCTGCCTACGCACCGCAATCGGCGCAGCAATCCTTATTCCGCTTGCGATAAGACAAGGCCAGTTAGGTGCCGCCCTTCGTGGCGCGAAATATGTCTTCTTCTACGCACTTCTCGAAATGATAGGTCCATGGATTCTCATCGGCACCGCTGAACAGAAAATACCTTCGGGACTTGCAGGTCTTCTTGTTGCATCAGTTCCGATTTGGGCAACAATCTTTGCATCTATGCGCGGAGATAAAACAGTCTGGCAAAAGAAGAGGCTCTTGGGCATCATCGTTGGATTTATCGGCCTCATCGCAGTTGTTGGAATTGAAAGCATTACCGGCTCTGCTGATCCGCTCTCAATTTCTATGGTTCTGATTGCCTCAATTGGATATTCCTATGCTGTGATGATGGTGCAAGGCGCTCTTCCACACGTATCTGGAATTGCAATCAATGCTGTTGCGATGGCGATGGCTGCGCTCTTCTACCTCCCATGGGCGATCGTGCAATGGCCAACGCATTCAATTTCTGCTGGTGCTATCCGAGCTGTTGTAGGACTTGGAGTTCTCTCGACAGGAGCAGCTTTCGTCGCATTCTTTACTTTGGCAAAAATTATCGGTGTTGCGCGCGGTTCACTTGTGACTTACCTGAATACTGCCTGTGCTGTTCTGTTGGGTGTGATTATTCTGAAAGAACCACTTACTGTTGGAATCATCCTTGGACTTCCACTTGTTTTAATCGGTTCGTACTTCGCGAGCCGCAAACCTGAAAACGTCTCAGTACAGTCATAATTGCCCAATGATTGAAGCTCTCTTCTTAGGAATTGTTCAAGGCCTTACAGAATTCTTACCGATTTCATCAAGTGCCCATATCCGCATTGTTGGAGCATTTATGCCCCATGCAAATGATCCAGGGGCAGCTTTCACCGCTATTACTCAAATCGGAACAGAGCTTGCAGTCCTTATCTACTTTAGAAAAGATATCCTGCAGATTCTTCGCTCATGGTTTAAGCGCGATGGTTCTCCTGAAGCGCGCCTTGGAACGCTGATAATTATTGGAACGCTCCCAATCATTGTTCTTGGCTACCTGGGCCAGGATTACATCACCAATAATTTCCGCTCACTCTGGCTCATCGCATCAACTCTTATTATCTTCGGCCTCATCCTTGGATTTGCTGATCGCATTGGTAAGAAAGAGAAAGATCTTGCAACCCTCAATGCGCGCGATGGAGTTCTCTACGGTCTTGCCCAGTCAATGGCGCTTATTCCTGGCGTATCGCGATCAGGTGCAACAATCGCACTCGGCCGCTTTCTCGGCTACAAGCGCGAAGCTGCGCTTCGTTACTCATTTCTCTTGGCACTTCCTGCAGTATTTGGTAGCGGACTATATGAACTTAAGAAAGCAATGGGTGATTCAACAGTTTCTGTCTACACGATGCCACAAATTCTTGTAGCAACTGTTACTGCATTCATTATTGGTTATGCAGTGATTGCCTGGCTGATGAAGTACATCTCTACGAAGAGCTTTACGCCCTTTGTTATCTATCGCGTAGCAGTTGGTTCAGCGCTCCTTGTTGCACTTGCAACAGGGTGGATTAGCGCTCAGTAAATCCAAGTCTTTCTAAAAGTTTCGGATCGCGCTGCCACTCTTTTGAAACCTTGACGTGTAATCCAAGGAAGATACGTGCTCCGAGTTCGCGTTCAATATCTTTACGTGCGCGCATACCAATATCTTTCAATCGCTCGCCTTGGTGGCCGAGCAAGATACCGGTCTGTGAATCGCGTTCGACGTGAATAGTCGCGTGAATATCGTAGAAAGGACGGCTTCCCTTTTCTTCACGCTCTGCCATTTCGTCGATAGTGACCATGATGGAGTGTGGAAGTTCTTCGCGGGCATCGCGTAGCGCTGCTTCACGGATGAGTTCGCAGATCAACGTTTCAATCTTCTGATCACTCTTTACATCCGTTGGGTAGAAAGCTGGTCCTACAGGCAAGTTATCGCCAATGAGCTTTTCTAGTAAATCAATTTGGTCATGAATTGCAGCAGAGATCGGAACGATTTCATCCCATGTAAATCCCTTAGCAAGGGCAGAAATACCCAATAAGCGATTGGCAAGGTTCTTCTTCGCTACTAAATCTGTCTTTGTCACAAGTGCAAACTTCTTAGCGCGCGGATATTTAGCAATTTCGGCAGCTAAAAATTCATCTCCCGCACCTGAAGTCTCATCAGCAGGCACACACATCATCACGATATCGACAGAATCAAGGCTCTCATTCACAACAGCATTGAGGCGATACCCCAAGAGCGTCTTAGGCTTATGAATTCCCGGCGTATCAACAAGTACTGCCTGGTACTGCGGGTTGTTGACGATGCCACGAATTGCATGGCGCGTGGTGTTGGGATGAGGCGAAGTAATCGCAATCTTGCTACCGACTAACGCATTAATGAGAGTTGATTTACCCGTATTAGGGCGGCCAACAATAGCGACGAAGCCCGAACGGAAATCACTCATAGATCCATTCTCTCATCAGATACGAGAAGTACCTAAAGCGCTGAAATTAACTCGATTGCATCAGCGACAGATGTCACAAGTTCTGCAGCGCGTTCGCCAATTAGGCGGTGACAGCCTTCAGATGATGGTGAATTAATTGGACCAGGAATCGCCATTACAGGTCGCATGAGTTCTGCAGCATCTCGCGCAGTTCGTAGTGATCCGCTGCGGAATGCGGCTTCAACAACGAGAGTTGCCTGCGATAGCGCTGCAATAAGACGATTGCGAGTGAGAAATCGGTGTGGCATTGCAGGAACACCTGGCATAACTTCAGAGACAATCGCACCGTTTTCGCAGATTTCTTCAAAGAGACGTGTATTGCCCGCCGGGTATTGCAGATCTATCCCTGATGCAATCACTGCAATCGTGCGACCTTCGGCAACAAGTGCGCCACGATGAGCGGCGGAATCAATTCCATACGCTCCCCCGCTTACGATGTCCCATTCGCGATCTACAAAACCTGCAGCGAAGTCACCTGCAATACGAGTGCCGTAAGTAGTGGGATTGCGCGTTCCAACAATAGACAAAGATTTATTATTTAAAATCCCAACCTGACCCTTCACCACAAGCCCAATGGGAGGGCATGGCAATTGATTGACGGGTTCTGGCCACCGTGAATCATCCGGAGTTAGGAAGGTTGATTGCGCAGCATCAATCTCATCGAATGCTCGATCAGCTTCAAATTTCTGAACCTTTTCGATGACCTTGGCATATTTTTCGTGGCTATATACGCCAAGGAATAAGTGTTCATAGACGGTTTCAATTCCAAACTCAGCAATCTGTTGGCTCCAATAGTGATTTCCGCCTTCAATAGCTGAAAAGAGGGCTAGGCGTTGCAGCAATGGGGTTTGTACTTTGAGTGTCATGCGCGGGAGAGTAAATCCCAGAGAGCACAACTAAACGACAAACTAAATCAGGTGTGGAAACTATTTCAGCAGCGCTGCAATATTGGAGAACGATTTTCGATGTTCTATGCACGGGCCATGTTCGGCAAGTGCTGCCGTGTGCTTGGCAGTGATATAGCCCTTATGTTGAGCAAAGCCATATTGAGGATAAATCTCATCCAGCTCAATCATCATGCGATCTCGCGTTACCTTGGCGATAATCGATGCTGCGCTAATAGCAGTTACTACTTGATCGCCCTTCCATACTGCAACGTTAGGAATTGCAAGGCCTTCGATTGCATATCCATCAGTTAAGACATAGGCAGGCTCGATGGAAAGACCTTTCACTGCGCGGCGCATTCCATCGAGGTTTGCAGCATGAACCCCACGTTCATCTATTTCTGCAGGCGGCACAATAATCACACTGACGCTTTCGGCGATATTCATAATGACATTAAAGAGAATTTCCCGATTAGCTTCAGAGACTTCCTTGGAATCACGTACCTCTGATAATTCAGGCGCATTGGGATCTTTCAAAATAACGGCTGCGACAACCAGAGGTCCTGCGCATGGGCCACGGCCTGCTTCATCCACTCCTGCAATTGGCGAAATACCAGCGTTACGAAGAAGTTCTTCGATCGCTTTCATATTTAGTGGCTACTTAATGGGATTGTGATTAGGAACAAGACCCACGTGTTTTAGCGGCCAGATGATTGCATAGACGCGCCCAGTAATGCGTGAGATGGGAACAAATCCATTGTTGACATCGTCCTGGTGATAACGAGAATCAGCTGATGCACCGCGGTGATCGCCCATTACCCAGACTTTACCTTCGGGAACAGTGACGTTGAAGTCCATCTCGCTCGGCTTATTTCCAGCAAAGATATATGGCTCAACTGCAGATTTTCCATTAATTTCGAGAGCGCCAGACTTTGAACAACAGACGATGTGATCGCCGGCAACACCGATGACGCGCTTTACAAGATATTGCTTTGTAGGATTGGGTAGAACTCCCACAGCGACAAATCCTTCTTTAATCTTTGCTAAGACTTTATTTTCTGTGCTTGCCCATGGTTCAGGAAGCCAATTAGCTGGATCACGGAATACCACAACGTCCCCGCGATTAATTGATCCTGAAATAAATGGAATCTTATTGACGGCTACTCGGTCCTGGATTTGAAGCGTGTTCTCCATAGACCCAGATGGAATGAAGAAGAACTGCACAAGAAAAGTCTTGATAACTAGAGATACGGCGAGCGCAACGATTACCAGAATCGGAAACTCGCGAAGGAGTGAACCGCCACGTTTCAATTTAGCGCCTGGGCGACATGAAGGAGGGAGAAGTTACTCTGCAG
>JBAWXP010000076.1:0-4941 GCA_037143995.1 Actinomycetota bacterium | reverse complement strand
GCTGCAACTGATGTCTATGGCGATCTTGCAAAAGATGGCGTCATCGACCCAGTGAAGGTAACTCGTTCAGCACTTGCAAATGCTGCTTCCATTGCTGCAATGTTTATTACAACAGAAGCTGTTGTCTTTGAACGCCCAGCAAATGAAGAGGCATCGGCATCAGGCCACGGACATTCACATGGTCCTGGTGGACACAGCCACTAATAAATTAGTAAAGCAAAATCCCCCGTACTCAGTGAGTGCGGGGGATTTTCACTTTTCTCAAGGAGGAGAAAAATATTATGAAGCGTGTGAGATAACTGGAATTCCTCGTTGGATAAGAATCGTTGCGCGATCATCTTCAGAGAGACCACCCCAAATTCCGTAAGGCTCTTGCACTGCAAGTGCGTGCTCGCGGCATGCCTGGATTACTGGGCATGATGCGCAGACTGCCTTTGCTGCATTCTCGCGATTGCGACGACGTGGACCACGTTCGCCATCAGGATGGAAGAATTTTTCAGAGTCCATCGTGCGACAAGCGCCTTCGTACTGCCACTCCCAAAGCTCTGCTATTGGTTGCGGTAGGCGTGATAGTTCTGCCATCTTCTTCTCCTGTTCTGTGTATGAGATGAGGCTACAACCGTTTCATAAGTTGTTCAACCACCTATCGCGCCGTGGCTTATTCAATGTGCGAAATGTCCGAATTTGGGGTGGTGAGTTACCCCACTTCAAGGAACTATAGGCACATGGCAAAGAGCACTGTGGCGCCCGTTGAAGAGAAGCTCACCGTCGCCGCAGTTGCCCGCCGCATAGGGGTCGCACCAGCCACCTTGCGCACCTGGGATCGTCGCTATGGCCTTGGACCATCCGAACACGTTGAGGGCCAACACCGCCGCTACTGCCCACAAGATTTAGCAAGGCTCACGATGATGCGCCGATTGATCATCGCAGGAGTTTCGCCATCAGATGCTGCAGAGCAAGCAAAGAGCTTCAAAGGTGTTGTAAAGATTTCGAAGTTGGTCAAAGAGTTTGAAGTCCGTGAAGATGTAGTTGATGCGCTCTATAAAGGGCTGCAAAGCTTGGATCGAACATTTGTCGAAACTTCCTTAGCTCATGAGATTGATACTTATGGCATAGAAGGCGCCTGGACTGATGTCATTGTGCCGACGCTCTTTCTTATCGGTGACGAGTGGGAAAATAATCAGAAGGGAATTGAGGTCGAGCATCTCTTCTCTGAAATTCTTAAAAACGCTTTCTACTCTCGCACCGTCGCACTTGCCAAGCCCCTCAACCCTCGCCCTGTATTACTTGCGGCAGTGGGAGAAGAAGTTCACTCGCTACCCATATATGCACTTGCGGCCGCACTCTGCGAACGCAATATCGAAAGCTATGTCTTAGGCGCTCGCACCCCCATCGAGGCGATTTCGACGATGGTTACTCGCTGCGCTCCTCCAGCAATCTTCCTCTGGGCCCAGTTGCCCCAGAATGCTGATACAAAATATTGGCAAGAGATTCCATCTATTCGGCCCGCACCTCGCATCCTTGTTGGTGGTCCTGGCTGGGATGCGGTCGAATGTGCATCTGTGATTCGCGCAGAAGGTTTAGAGCACGCTTGCGATGAAATCACGCAGGCAATAGGCGCTTAATCCAGCAGGTAGACTGCGCTCTCGTAGATATCTAAGGGAGCCTGGCGATGATCGATTCTGAAAAGGTCGCCCTCCTTGGCCTGACATATGACGATGTCCTTCTTCTTCCTGATGCATCCGATGTCGTGCCTTCTGAGGTAGATACCTCAACGCGCCTAACGCGCAATATCACTTTGGCAGTACCAGTTATCTCATCCGCAATGGATACGGTCACCGAATCCACCATGGCAATCGCTATGGCAAAAGCTGGCGGTATCGGAATCATCCACCGCAACCTTCCGGTTGATGAACAAGTTACCCACGTGAAGTTGGTCAAGAACGTTGGCCTTGCAGGAGCTGCTGTCGGTGTGGGCGATGATGGTTTTGCTCGCGCACAGAAGTTGATCGAAGCAGGCGTCGATGTCATCGTCGTAGACACAGCGCATGGTCATCACCGCGCAGTACTCGATGCAATTACTCGTATCAAGAATTTCTCTTCCACCATCGAAATCATTGGCGGAAATGTTGCAACTCGTGCAGGCGCACAGGCCCTCATCAATGCTGGAGCAGACGCGGTCAAAGTCGGTGTTGGTCCAGGATCAATCTGTACAACACGTGTTGTTGCAGGTGTTGGCGTTCCACAAGTAACAGCAATCATGGAAGCATCGAAGGCATGCAATAAAGCTGGCATACCACTTATTGCAGATGGTGGTCTTCAATATTCTGGCGATATCGTCAAAGCAATTGTTGCTGGCGCAAACTCAGTGATGCTTGGTTCACTTCTTGCAGGGTGTGAAGAATCTCCTGGCGAACTCGTTGAAATTGATGGCCGCATGTACAAGGCATATCGCGGCATGGGCTCCCTCGGTGCGATGCAATCTCGCGGAGAGAAGAAGTCATACTCCAAAGATCGTTACATGCAAGATGATGTTCTCTCTGAAGATAAACTTGTTCCTGAAGGAATCGAAGGAAAAGTTGCCTATCGTGGACCTGTTGCCGAAGTTGTCCACCAACTTGTGGGCGGACTTCGCAGCGGAATGGGATATGCGGGTGCTCCTGATATCGAAACTCTGCGCCGCGAAGGTCGCTTGATTCAAATTACTGCAGCTGGCTTACAAGAGAGCCACCCACACGATGTTCTCGATGTGGCCGATGCCCCTAACTACAGCAAGAAGAACTAACTATGGATTACGAAATCGCTCCCGGAAAACGCGCCCGCCAGGCTTATTCATTTGACGATATTGCCATTGTTCCAAGCCGTCGTACTCGCACACCTGAAGAGGTAAGTACTGCATGGCAGATTGATGCCTACAAATTTGATCTTCCACTCATTGCAGCTCCTATGGATTCTGTTGTATCTCCTGAAACAGCAATTGCAATCGGAAAGCTTGGCGGCCTTGGCGTACTCAACCTTGAGGGCCTATGGACTCGCTATGACGATCCCCGTATTCCCCTGGGTGAAATCGCATCGATGCCCGATAAGCATGCAACGCGTCGCATGCAAGAGATTTATGCAGCACCAATTCGCCCTGAATTGATTAAAGAGCGCATCAAGCAGATTCGCGATTCTGGGGTCACTGTTGCAGCATCTCTTTCACCACAGCGCACAGCACAGCTTCATAAGGCTGTCATTGATGCAGGCGTAGATATCTTTGTTATTCGTGGAACAACGGTTTCAGCAGAACATGTGGCATCAGAAAGTGAAGCGCTTAACCTCAAGAAATTTATCTACGAGCTCGATGTTCCAGTCATTGTTGGTGGCGTTGCAACGACAACTGGCGCTCTTCACTTGATGCGCGCCGGTGCTGCTGGAGTGCTCGTCGGTTTCGGTGGGGGAGCAGCACATACAACGCAGACAGTTTTGGGAATTCAAGTCCCGATGGCGACAGCAGTTGCCGATGTTGCAGCAGCGCGCCGCGAATATCTCGATGAATCTGGTGGACGTTATGTTCACGTGATTGCTGATGGCTCTGTTGGAAAATCTGGCGATATCGCAAAGGCGATTGCATGTGGAGCCGATGCAGTCATGATGGGTTCAGCCCTTGCTAAGGCCGTTGAATCACCTGGACTTGGTTGGCACTGGGGATCTGAGGCATATCACCCAGAAGTTCCACGTGGTCAGCGCGTGAATGTCGGAACTGTTGGAACACTCGAAGAAGTTCTCAATGGTCCTTCACATACATCTGATGGATCTATGAATTTATTTGGCGCACTACGTCGTGCAATGGCCACCTGCGGATACTCAGATGTGAAGTCATTCCAGCGCGTAGAAATCATTATGCAGCATGGCCGATAAGCACGGCGTCCTTGTCGTCGATTTCGGCGCACAGTATGCGCAACTGATTGCGCGACGTGTTCGTGAAGCCAATGTGTACTCTGAAATTGTTCCATCTTCCATTACTGCACTCGATGTAAGTGCCAAGAACCCTGAAGCAATTATCTTGTCGGGCGGGCCATCATCTGTCTATGCAGATCACGCCCCAAAAGTAGATCCAGCGATATTTGCACTTGGTATTCCAGTCTTTGGAATCTGTTATGGATTTCAAACAATGGCTGCAGCCCTTGCAGGGGTTGTGGCACAGACGGGAAAGTCCGAATTCGGTCGCACTCCTTTGCAGGTAAAAGCTGGATCGAAAATGTTTGCAGGTCTTCCTGCAACACAATCTGTGTGGATGTCACATGGTGATGCGGTCTCTGAAGTCCCTTGTGGTTTTAGCGTGACAGCATCTACTTCTGATACTCCCATTGCAGCATTTGAAGATGCCTCAGGAAAGCTTGCAGGAGTGCAATTTCATCCTGAAGTTCTCCACTCAGAACATGGCCAAGCAATACTTAAGAACTGGCTTATCAACATTGCAGGATGTAAACCAACATGGACTACGCATAACATCGCAGAAGATGAAGTTACCAAGGCTAGGGAAGTTATTGGCGATAAGCGCGTTATCTGCGGACTCTCAGGTGGCGTGGATTCCGCTGTTGCTGCAGCAATTGTTCAGCGCGCAGTGGGCAAGCAGTTGACCTGTGTTTTTGTTGACCACGGCCTTCTTCGCAGCGGCGAATCTGAACAAGTACAGCGCGACTTTGTTGCCTCCACCGGAGTAGAACTGGTTGTTGTTGATGCTGTTGAACAATTCCTTAGTGCACTCGCAGGGGTTACAGACCCTGAAGAGAAGCGAAAGATTATTGGCCGTGAATTCATTCGCTCTTTTGAAAGTGCAGCGCGCGATATCGCAGCTGGAGGAGATGTTGAATTCTTAGTTCAGGGCACCTTGTATCCGGACGTTGTTGAATCCGGTGGCGGAACAGGAACAGCCAATATTAAATCTCACCACAATGT
>JBAWXP010000075.1:0-5033 GCA_037143995.1 Actinomycetota bacterium | reverse complement strand
TATCTATTTTCCTCATGGGAATTCTGGGCTTTGCGCCGGTATCGGCAGTGCAGATGAGGGTTATGAAGTTTGCTTCAAGCGCCCCAACTCTTGCATCGGGTGCAAATATTGCATCCTTTAACATCGGTAACACTATTGGTGCTGCAGCTGGTGGGTATTTGATTGCAAAGAACTTCGGCTACACATCCCCACTATGGTCTGCTGCTGCGCTTACAGCCCTTGCCGTTATTATATTTTTTATCGCAGATTTTGATGAAAAGAAAGCGCTTAAGAAAGTATCGCTCTCTTAATAACTTCCGCATCCTTACTTGGCGAGTCACTGAGTTCTACAACCAGCCTGGAGGCCGCTCGATAGAGGGGATCTCGACGATTAAATCGTTCAATAAGAATATCGCTACCAGCGTCTTGAAGTACTTGGCGGCCAACTCCGGAACTACCTGCTCGTTCAATAATCATTTCGATAGGAAGTCTTAGATAAACACTAAAGACCGAGTCGAGCAGAAGGCGATTCTCTTCGTTATCGATGACTGATGCGGCAGCTCCCGAGATGAAGGAATCAGGTCGACCGAGTACATCACGTAGATATTGCGTCTCTAGCGCATGCAATTTTTCAACTGGAAGTTGAGAAACTTCTTTTTCACTCAACCCATAAGTCGTGGTTATCTCTACATCATTATCAAAGTATGGCCACTTCAAGTCGTGCGAAAGAATTTTGCCCAGGGTGGATTTGCCAGCGCCCATTGGACCCAACAAAATCACCTTCACCATGCACCTCTATCTCTTGACTCGCGGATTCGACTAGACTTCCTCTACAAAGTTTCCTCCAGAGATAGCAATGGTACTCATTCATGGATTTCACAGTTGGACTCACTCGAGACTTATCCGACGGAGCAGGTGGATTTAGCTGGGGAGATGTTTCTATCGAAACTCTCGCACCACTCACGTGGAATTTCATGGCCAATGCAGAGCCTTTTTTAACACCTCATGATTTTGACGGATTGAGCGCAGTTGCATTCGCTGGAGTGGGTATCAATGCTGAATCTTTTGGATCACCTTCCAAATCTCCCTTGGTAATCTCGCGTTTTGGAGTTGGATATGACAACGTTGATTTAGCGGCGTGTACAAAGGCAGGTGTTGCGCTCACAATCACACCAGATGGATCTAAGAAGCCAGTTGCAACTGCGGCACTCACTCTCATGCTGGCAACGATGTTTCGTCTGGTAGCGAAAGATCATCAGGCTCGATCTTTCGATTGGGGAAATCGTATTAAAGGATTGGGTACCGGTCTTAATGGAAAGACAATTGGCACCATTGGACTTGGTAATGTTGCTAGCGAATTTTTCAGACTGATAGCTCCCTTTGAGACAAGACGCTTGGCATGTGATCCATGGAAGAAGAGCGAAGAAGCCGCAGCGATTGGCGTAGAACTTGTAGATTTGGAGACACTTGTTGCGCAATCAGATGTCGTTGTTGTCACTGCAGCCTTGACTCCCGAAACACGACACTTGATTGGTAAGGCCCAATTTACGTTAATGAAGAAGAGTGCAATCTTGATCAATATTTCCAGAGGTCCCCTCGTTGATGAAGAAGCGCTAGTAAGCGCGCTCAAGCAAGGCGAGATTGCCGGGGCAGGCCTTGATGTATTTGAAGTTGAGCCGATTGCTGAGAATAATTCCCTTATGCAGATGTCCAATGTAATTGTTACTCCTCATAATCTTGCTTGGACTGATGAGCTAGCGCTAGGCATGGGAAAGAGTGCATTCGGATCTATCGTGACCATGAGCCGCGGAGAAATTCCTCAATACGTTGTTAATCGTGATGTCCTTGAAACTCCTCAATTTAGAGAGAAAATTGCGAGAGTTCTATCATGAGCGAAAAGACGAAAGTAGCCGTTATTGGATTAGGTGCGATGGGGCTTCCTATTGCTACAAATTTGGCCCGGGCTGGGTATCCAACACAAGGATGGAATCGATCAACAGGACCTCGTGAGTTAGCCGCACAACAAGGAATTGCTACCCCTGCTAATCTCAATGAGATTGATGCGCGCATTGTCTTTGTAACTCTTCCAGATCTACCTCAGCTGATTGAAGTTCTTGAAAATGGATTACAGAGTGCTCTTAAACCTGGTGATTATCTCGTCGTCATGAGCACTGTCTCGCCAGTGGAGATAATTAACTTTGCTGCATCCATGAAAGAGCGCGGCATTATTGTGATTGATGCACCTTTAAGTGGAGGAGAACTCGGAGCCCAAGAGGCAACACTTTCTATCATGGTAGGTGCAGATGACGAGAATTTTAAGTTCTTGCAACCCATATTTGCGATACTTGGAAAGACCGTAGTTCTACTCGGTGGCATTGGTGCCGGACAATTAACAAAGGCAGCAAATCAAATTGTTGTAGCGATTAATCTGGCAGCCATTGGCGAGGCGGTAACACTTGCTCGGCGAGCAGGCCTTGATGCAAGTAAAGTTCTTGAGATATTTGCCGGTGGCTTAGCTAATTCAGCAGTCTTACAACTTCGACGCCCAAAGATTGAAGCGATGGAATTTCCAGCTGGTGGAAAGTCAAAGTTCTTGCTGAAAGATCTCTACTTTGCACTCGATGCAGCAAAGTCTGATGGAACTGAGCTGCCAGTGACTGAGTTGGTAACTCAGCTTTACGCACAACTCATTGAAAATGGGGCTGGCGAGTTAGACTACAGCGCAATCATTCGTGAAATCGAGCGTTTAAGTAATTAGCCCTGCGCAACAATGTTTGCTGGTTCTTCACCACGAGCCACACGTTCGAGCTGGCTTGCAATAAGTTTCTTGGCGCGACTATCAAAAGCTGTTGAGTTTCCGCCTACATGTGGCGAAAGTACAAGATTTTTAGCGCTCCACAATGGGTGCCCTTCTGGAAGTGGCTCGGGGTCTGTGACATCTAATCCTGCGAATAAGCGGCCCGAATTGAGTTCGGCAATGAGGGCATCTGTATTAACGATTGGACCACGCCCTACGTTGACCAAGACAGCCCCATCCTTCATCTTTTTCAAACGTGCCGCGTCGAAGAGATTCTTTGATTCGTCGTTGAGGGGAAGTACGAGAAAGACGATATCTAATTGTGGGAGATGGCTATCTAGTTCAGAGATTTTCACAGCACCATCAATGCCTGATCGCGAGAAGAAGGTAACTTCAACATCGTACGGCGCAAGATAGCTAGCCAGAGTGTGTGCAATCGAACCTGCTCCAATAATGCCAATCTTACTATCGTTAAATGAGGAATATCTTTTATTTGCCCATCTACCTTCAGCCTGAGCGATTGCAAAGTCATAGAAACCTCGGCGAGAGCTGATAGCTAAAGCCACTGCTAATTCGGCAGTAGATGCATCATGCACACCTCGTGCATTGCAGAGCGTCACACCTGGTTTGAGAAATTCGAGAGCATCATCGAAGCCGGCATTGGGAACTTGAAGAATTTTAAGGTTTGACATCGCTGTTGTGTACTCGAGCGCTTTTCGACCACCCATATACGAAGCGACATAAAATGAAATCTGAGAAAGATCACTGCTATCAAGCGGAAAATTCTTTGGATTCAACGCCTGTATACCTTCTGGAACTTGAAGATCTTCCCACTGGGTCCACACTGTATATTTCTCAGGATTTGTCATAGCGCAAGCATAAGGCAAGTAGTAGCATCATCTACTTACTCAATAACCAGTTGATTCGGGGAATGATGAAAGAAGCTAACTCGCGATTAAGCGCACTTGTTGATGGATTATTCGATTGGGAAATTGAACAATTTGTCTATGTCCCATCTTCGCATTCTGCGCCTGTGATTCGCTCTCTCGAAGCACGCGGCATCAATGGCGTTATGGCTAATCGTGAAGAAGAGGCTGTTGGTATTGCAGGAGGAATGGCTCTCACGGGTAAGAGAGTTGCCATGGTGATGCAAGATAATGGCTTTGGAAATGCACTTACAGCTCTTGCAACATTCGCTAATTCGTATCACATCGGTTTTCCAATCTTTGCGAATACCCGCGGTGGTCTTGGCGAATACAACGCAATGATTCATTCAATTTCAGACTCCGCGCCAGATTTATTAAAGAAGCTAGGAATCCGCGTAGAAAATCTTGGAATTTCGGATTCAGTAGAGGTATGGCGCTCTTCAACCACTGCAGTTTCCAAGCTGTCTGTTATTCAACGCAGACCAATTGTTACTATGTTTGAATCACTTCACCCAGGTATGGAGACAATCAAATGAAGAGAATAGAAGCTCTTGCAATTCTCAATGATGTATTTGGTGATGATCCACTGATCATTACATGTGGTGCAACAGCGCGCGAGATGGCTAGCCTCTCACGCAAGAAAACCCATCTCCCACTTCTTGATTCGATGGGTCTTACAACTCCAGTTGGACTTGGAATAGCACTTGGACATAAAAGTCGCGTTGGTGTCATCGATGGTGATGGATCACTTCTCATGGGCTTTAGCATCCTCCCAACACTGAAAGCCTATGGACCTAAGAATCTCATTGTGGTTGTTTTGGATAATGGCCAACATGCTTCTGCTGATGGCATGTATTCACAAGCAAATGTTGTCGATATTGCAGGGGCTGCAAAAGGCCTTGGGCTATGGACTGCTCAATGTGATTCTGGTGAAGAGATGAAGAAGCTCATCGTTTCTCGTGATAATTGCGATGCGATTTCAATGATTTTTGTGAAGATTGAGACAGGAAATACTCCTAATATCCCGTTCTATCTTGCAGATCCAGCAAAACTTGGAGCTGACTTCGTTGAAGCAGTCGCAGGTTAATTAATCTGGACGAGTACTTTCCCAGATTTTTCTGAATCCCTAGCAATCTCGAAGGCAGCTGTAGCTTCACTTAATGGCATGACATGAGTGATGATGGACTTGATCCATTCATTTTCTGCCAACATTGTCACTGCATCGCTAATCTCATCATTAAAACGGAAAGTTCCTCGTAGTTGAATTTCCTTCGAGATGAGCGGAGCGATTGCGATTGGTTGAGGTCCAGCGCTTAACATGCCGACCTGTA
>JBAWXP010000074.1:0-5271 GCA_037143995.1 Actinomycetota bacterium | reverse complement strand
CGCCAGCTGTGTCGTTACCGTAACTTGCAACAGCGCCAGTGAAGGCGTATGTCCAGGTATTCAATGTAACGCCATCAACAGATGTTGTGATCGTTGCAGTTCCTGCACGTCCGTCTGGGAATACGAAGAACTCTGACATTGTGCCACGTGTTGCTGTAGCAGTTGATCCAGCAGCAGCAACAGTTGCGACAGCTCCGCGAGTTGTACCCGCAGAAGTAACGTCAACGGCACCTGCACCAGAAATTGTCACACTAACTGCCTTAGAGCTTGCAGCAAGCAGGGCAGTTACTGTATCGGTTGATGCATATTGATCAATCGCGATTCTGGCAACTGCAGTGTTGCTAAACGTTGAGGCAGCTACACGAGATGCAGTTGCTGTATTTCCAACAGTTGCATTTGCAGCAATAGTTGTATCGGTGTTGATGAAGCCAGTGGAGTGATTAAGAACTCCATTAACTGCAGCAGCTACCCAGTAGATGTTCTTGGTACGAGGTGTTCCTGGAGTTCCAAAAGCATCTAATGGAGTCATGGTGATCACCTGAGTACCAGCCACTGTGCTGTAAAGCTTGATGGTGTCGGTTGGACCATTAGTTGTGCCAGAGGAAGATGTTGAGTCAGACCAAACAAGCGGAGTTGCTGCCGCCCAGTTGGTAGTCGCATTGGCTGACATGGTAGCTGAAATTACAGTTCCAACACCGGTAGAGGTGAAGTTGATTGTTGAATCTCCAATAGTCGTAGTATCGAGCAAAGCAACAATAGTTGCTTGACCGCCTACTACCTGTGAATCGTTATCAACAACAGTACCTACTGCTAGGCCATTGCTGTAGAAGATCCCGGCTTTGCCATTGGTGGCATCGGTTGTTTGTCCTGTCGCAGAAGATGGCACTGCAGTAAGCAGTCCCAACCCAACGGCAGCAACAGCTACAAGCGCTACGCGCTTGAAGGTTGTCTTTGTAGACATTATTGTCCTTTCGATTGTCGCAATCGAGACGTTCTCGACTGCGGCTTTGAAATGCGTTGTACGTACTAACGCATCTCTTTCCCCCCGCACTATCCGGAGTACGGAGGAAACCTGTGTTGTGATGGAGCGCTTCATGAAGTAGCTCCCTTGGAATCTGAGATC
This sequence comes from Actinomycetota bacterium, assembly GCA_037143995.1. GTDB lineage: Bacteria > Actinomycetota > Actinomycetes > Nanopelagicales > Nanopelagicaceae > Planktophila. The sequence goes on along the minus strand of JBAWXP010000074.1, from coordinate 4,148 downwards.
GCAATTGCCTGGGCAAGAATCTGGGTCTTACCGGCTGTAAGCAAAAGGCGGGTAGTAATCGCCTTTGGTGCAGAGGACAAATCATACCCGCTGCCACTTGTTGCCAAGGAGAGGCTCGAATCTTCGGCCGAGTCGATGATGAAGGTCACAGTCATGAGGTACTGGCCGTTGGAAAGATGCTCAATATTGGTCGAGGTGGAGGCGATATTGAGTGATGTCCAGTTGCCCTTAATGCCCACGGCTGCTGTGCCTGTATAGCTTGTGCCTGAACCATCGACGGTGATTGTCTGATTCATTAAAATATTTGGTCCCACACCCGTTGTCATTACACGGTTAGTCAAGACAATTCCAGAATCAGTCAAGACTGGCGCATCTTTGCTCGCAAACAATTTGCCAGCTTTGTTAGATGAATCAGTAACGCTAAATCCTGTTGGGATTCCATCTTTATCTAAGCCATCAAATGAAATGTTAGAACCCTTAACGGAGAAACCATTGCCGATAATCCCGCTGGATTTCTTAGCAGGAGTTGGAGCAATACCAGAAGGAGTTGCGCTAGCAGAAGACTGTGCAAGGGCAGCGGCGGATGGAGCGGCATCACCAGCAACTGGTGCTGATGCGATCTCGCTCTGAGAAGAAGGAAGAGTGATTCCTTCGCGGCCGGTCATGGAGTTAAAGCCAAGGAATGCTGTGACGACAAGAAGGAGTGAGAGTGCAACCTTGGATGATTTCTTGGCAACAGCAGATGCCTTCTTGTAAGAGGTAGAGAGAAGATCAAGAGCGGTAAGTCCGCGCTCTTGATCAACAATAAGTTCGGACAAGATGCGACGAAGTGATGCGCGAGCGCGAGAGACTGTGTGACGCACTGCGGATTCTTTGATACCAAGTTCGGCAGCAATCTCCTCTGTGGAGCGGCCTTCCATTTCCCACATCACAAGTGCTGCGCGCTCTGCAGGAGACAACATTGCAAGTGCTTGGCGAATAATCGCAGCATCTTCGGCAGCGCTCAGGGCAGCGGAGTGATCGCCATTGTTTTGCCATGTGGCTTCGACTTCGGCAGTTGCATCATCGAGAACAACCAGATTTGGACGACGACCCTCGAGGCGGAAGAAGTCGATGCAGAGGTTTTCGATAGTGCGGTGGAGGTAAGAGAGCGCATGTTCTGCTGATTCCAATTCAGGAGCAGCAAGCATGAACTTAATCAAGGCATCTTGAGTGATTTCCTCAGCCTTGGCCATATCTTTAAGGACGCGATTTGCATGTGTGAGAAGTTCACTACGGTGCTCTGTGTAGAAAGCACCCAGCTCGGCAACGCTCCAGGCAATCGGAGCTGTGTGAGCTACTGACTTCTTTGACACGTGAGGATCCTTTTTAACCGGTTTTGTGTTGCAGAGCCGACCGTCGCCGCCTCTACCTGCTACTACGAATCCGATGCTACTTTGTCGCGACAGTAGGACAAAACGGACATTTCGCCAAGTACCCTCTCCCTACCTTCAAATAAGGACTGCCAATCTGGGGTGAAACCTGCCTTTGAGTTACCGGAGGAAGGAGAAAGCCCCTCTGATTAGACCTTCCTCTGGATAACACCACTGCCTAGCATAGGCGTTCCATTGAAAAGGAGCGCTCGTGGGGCCACTACTTTATTTCTCCCCTGGGAAGAGCTGCTGCCATGTTCGTTTATAAAGTCGATACAGAGGACGAATCACGCTTTGCTTTGGAATTTGACCAGCCACGCAAGAAATCTTTCAAACTCATCCATGGAGTCGCACTTGTTGCCATGTTAGGTCTTCTAGCGCTTGCTTCCACCCTTGCATCCTCAATCGGTCTGACAAGAAGTGGCACCGTTGAATTTGGTCAAGCGATAGTCGCCGTGGGTTCATGCGATTCATCCATGGAAGTTCTACCAAATTCTGAATACTCAAAATCTGTCAGAGATTTTGTTCTCTCTACAATTACTTTTTCTGGGGTGGATAGCTCTGATAATGGCTGCTCTGGTAAAGATTTCACCATCATGGCATATGGCTCATCATCGGCTTCTGGGCTCACTCTTTTTGGTAGTTCAAACAGTATTGTCGTCTCAGACACTGGAGCAAGTTTTACCATTGCCACTAACGCCGCTTTATCGATTTCATCAAGTGACAACACAGGCTTCACTGTGACAATCAATCCAGATTACTCACCGATTTTGTCATCGAGTTTCACAAAACTCATCGTTACGAGCTCGCTTACTCCAGTAAGTGGTGCTCCAACAATATCGGCGGTGAGTGTTGCGCGTGGAAGTAAAAGCGGTGGCACTGCCATCACGATTACCGGCACTGGATTTAGTGCTGGTGCCACAGTGGCGATCGGTGGCACTGCTGCAACTAGCGTGACAGTTGTTTCAGCTACATCAATCACTGCCACAACACCTGCACATGCTGGCGGTGACGTTGATATTGTCGTTAGAAACACCAGCGGCCTTTCTGGAACTGGCAGCAACTTGTATCACTTTATTTATGCCGTTGGCGATAGCGCAGATGGTGGGGGCACCATCTATTACGTTACAAACACTGCCTTCACCTCGACCGGGTCCACCTGCAATACTCATTGTTATTACTTGGTATGGGCGCCTAGTGGCTGGAGCGGCCTAGGTAGTAGCGACCCCGTCCTTCCTTGGTCACTCCTATCGACAAACGCCTCTGGAAGTAGCATCGGCACGGGATGGGAAAATACAAGAGTAATTAGAACGCCAACTGGAGCCGGTGATGCAACACAAAACGCCGCTGTTGCTGCAAATGCCTACGCAGGTAGTGATTCAACCAGTGGTGGACAGTGGTTCTTGCCATCTCAAAATGAATGGTTGGCTGCAACCACATCTTCAGCATCAAAGTCCAGCTTTACCCAAGGGCAGTTTTACTGGACCTCGACAGATGCTGGATCTGGCTATGCCTGGATCTACAGAATATCTGGGCTTGACGAGCAGGGACAGTATTCGGCGGATTCGTTTAGGGTTCGGCCGGTTAGAGCGCTCTAACGGTAGATTGTTCGTTTCCGAATTTACGTACTCAACTAAGTAAGTCACATCAAATCGGTTGTCCTGTAACAGGAAAGCGTTAATCCAACTCAACTTCAACGCTAAATGAATACCTGGCCCAGGGTTGGATGAATGTTGATCTCTTGGCTCCAGAAGCACCAGCCAACGTGTCACCAGGTAAACATGATGCCGGCTCGAGCGCAGTCATTTCAGCACGTCCATTAAATGGTGCTGTAGGGGAATTTCTCTCCTGCCAATACCAAAGGTATGGGAACACATCTTTATCCCACAGAAGCTTTGCACCAACCCGCCGCCCGGAATCGGTGAAGTGAACCCATCCTTCATTTCCTTTGTCGAGGTAAACCATTCGCTCGGTTTTGTCGCCTCGCTGAAGTGGATTTCGTAAGTCTGGTTTATTTCTTCCAGCTTCTCTCCAGATCAGTGAAGTTACACCTTCTTCTTCATATCCAGGTGCCATCGACCAATGACTCTCGGGAGGGGCACTCACTAGTCCGGTCGAACTTCCTTGAAATGCTGCGTGCTCTACAAGAACTATCTCTTGTCGATGTGCAGTGATGTTTTGGATAGTCGTTGCGATACTCAAGATGGGCTTGTTCGCATGTAGTGAAAGTTTTCGTGTTACTTGTAGCGACTGCGTGCATGTGATTTCCATAGTGAGTTTGTCACTCGCGCTCTCGGTAACCCTCCATGGCCCATTTGATGAATCTCCATGAAACGGATGGATCCTGCCCGTGTGAGTGCACTGACCACCTGCGTTAGGAGTGAGAAATTGCCAGCCACCGCGATATCGAGAAAGCCAATTGACATGGCTTTCACCTTCGGTAGCCTCAAATGGAACTGGCTTTATGTCGTTCCATTCATACCAGGCAAGAACATTGCTTTCAGGAGATTGTGTTCTGCCAATGTGCGAAATGGTCCCAGCATTCTTTGGATGAACGATTACCGAAATCGATTTGCTGGATATCGTGAATTGCGAATTCATATTCTTCCCTCATCAAATTTCAGGGCTTGGTCATACAATTTAGGGAAAGCGTGGGCCCTGTCGGGCTCGAACCGACGACCCACGGATTAAAAGTCCGTTGCTCTACCGACTGAGCTAAAGGCCCCACTGCGCACT
>JBAWXP010000073.1:0-5333 GCA_037143995.1 Actinomycetota bacterium | reverse complement strand
AATCTTCATTGAAGATATCGCGGATAACGCGCACAGCAAGATCTGGCTCAGAGAGTAGAAGCGCTGGTGCGTGGAAGTTTGGATTAACAGACTTCTGATAGATATCTTCCCATTGCGCTTTCAGGCGCTCGACATCTGCTGTTAGCTCGGCCTCAGATACACCCTCTGCTGCAGTACGAACAATGACGCCCGCATCTTCAGGAATAAGTGTCTTGAGTATTGCCTTAAGGCGTGAACGCTCTGATTCAGGAAGGCGCTTTGAGATACCGCTCATGCCACCGCCAGGAACGAAGACTACATATCGTCCTGGGAGTGAGATCTGGCTAGTAAGGCGTGCACCTTTCTGACCAATCGGATCTTTCGTTACTTGCACAAGAACAGGCTGACCTGTCTTTAATACCATTTCAATTTTGCGTGGTTCAGATTCAGAGATGCCTGCAGCATCCCAATTAACTTCACCAGCATAGAGAACAGCATTACGGCCCTTGCCAATATCAACGAAGGCGGCTTCCATAGAAGGAAGTACGTTCTGAACGCGACCGAGGTAGACGTTTCCAACATAGGAAACGTTGGCATTTCGGTTGACGTAGTGCTCGACCATGACGTTATCTTCGATAACGGCAATCTGAATACGATCACCTATCTGACGCACTACCATCTCGCGATCAACGTTTTCACGACGAGCTAAAAATTCTCCATCTGTAATGATGGTTCCACGACGGCGGTATGGCTCGCGATATTCGCGTGAATCACTGCGTCCACGATCGCGATCGCGACGATTGCGTGTTCCGCGCTCAGACTTTTCGCGTGCTGGTCGTTCAGTCTTTTCACGGACTTCGCGGACCTTAACTACTGTGACAACGCCATCTTCATCAATGACTTCACCTGGTGTGGCGCCATCTCCTGTTGCGCGACGGCGACGGCGACGGCGATGTGTTGTGCCATCTGCGCTGTCAGATCCTTCATCAGCTGAATCTTCAGAATCGTTTTCAGAGCCCTCTTGTGAATCTACGCCTTCACCATTTGGCTTGCGGCGACCACGGCCACCACGGCGGCGGCGGCGATTACGATTTCCGCGACCTTCTGAATCTTCAGAATCAGCAGCTGGCGTAGAAACTTCTTCTGCATCGGCAGGCTTTGCTGCTTTCTTTGCACGCTTGGGCGCAACTGCATCGACAGGCGCTGCTTGAAACATCGGAACGGGAATTGCTGCAGCTTTCTTTGCACCCGCTCGAGAAGATTTTGCCGGAGCATCTTCTGCAGTCGTTGTTGGCTCAGTTGTTACATCTGAGCTCAGTGATTTCTTACTTGACTTCTTAACCGCGCGCTTACGCGGTGATTTTGGCTCAATAGCCATGGCACCAAATCCTTTAGCGCGTATTCCAAAGTGTTGGATCTACGCATTCTCGAGGCCCAAGATGAGATCACCTTGAGCAAAACTTTTCTTGTAGTCCGCCGCAGGCGCGATAAGGATCGCTGGCCGCGCTGAACTGTTGACCTAATTATGGCAGATAAGGCGCTCGAAAACCTATTTTGAGCGCGATTTAGCCGTGGTGCCGTGCATGCACATTCTGCAAAAGGCCAAAGCCAATGAGATTGGCAAACATACTGGAGCCGCCATAGGACAAAAATGGAAGCGGAACACCTGTCATTGGCATCAGGCCCAGCGTCATGCCAATATTTTCAAAGATTTGAAAAGCAAACCATGCAATAACACCAGTACATACCAACGTTCCATAGGGGTCATTGGAACGCCGTGCAATCGCAAAGGCTCGCATTAAGACTAAGAAGAGTAAGAAGATAATCAGACCGCTTCCGAGAAAGCCAAGCTCTTCTCCGGCTACGGTAAAGATGAAGTCAGTCTGTTGCTCTGGAACAAAGCGGCCATTTGTTTGAGGTCCCTTAAATAAACCAGTACCGATAAGACCGCCTGAACCGACAGTGATGCGCGCTTGTCGTAATTGATATCCCGCACCTTGTGCATCGGCATTGGGATCTACAAATGATTGCAGGCGTTTAATTTGATATTCGCTAATGACACCAGCTTTCGTTGCTACAAAACCTCCGATGAGTGCAAGTAATACCAGCCCTACTACCCATCGTGTGGGTGCGCCAGATACTGCAAGGATTGTGACAACGGATGCGCTAATAATAAAGACAGTTCCCATATCTGGTTGAGCCAAGATGAGGAGGATAGGAATACCCGCTACTACTAGTGATTTCATCACATCGTTATGTGTGGGTGCATCAGTGTTATGTGTTCGCTCTGAAAGCAACATCGAAATTCCAATGATGATGGAAATCTTTGCAATCTCGGCCGGCTGAATTTGAAATCCACCGGGAAGTGGTATCCACGCCTTCGCTCCATTTATTTTACTGCCGACTCCTGGCAGAAGGACGAAGATCAAGCCCAGCACACCAAATCCCCAAATGAAGGGGGTGTAGGCGCGAAGTAATCTGTAATCAATAATTGTTGTACCCCACGCAAGAGCTAATCCGATAACGATATTGATGACATGGCGCTTGAGGTAATACTGCGGATCTAAACCATTTGCTGCATACCACTCGCGCGTTGCTGCATAGACGAGAAGAGTTCCAATTATTAATAACCCAGCAACGGCGCCCGTCAGAACAGGGTCGAATCCAGCGGTCAGCGATGCACGACGCGATCTGCGGTAGGGATTGCGATTGAGGAGTGTGCTCATCGTTTAGCCGCCGCCTTTGGACTTGGAGTCGCGCTTGCGACTACTGCAGGTTTTCCTGGATTTAATATAGATGGCTTTGGCTTTGTCGCTGGCGAAATTCGAGGCAACTTAGTTGGAGGGTTTCCGTTCGGGAAGAGTGCAAGTCCTGGAACGACTGTATTTCCCTTGACACCAAAGAGAGTCTCATAAATCTTTCGAACACCCACTGCAGAAGTACTCGCACCGAAACCACCTTGGCTGACCATCATTACAACTGCATATTTAGAATTCGTCGCTGGTGCAAAGGAGGCATACCAAGATGTATCAGATTTTGCGCTTCCATTTGGGTTTCTTCCAAATACTTGTGCGGTACCCGTCTTTCCAGCTGTTGCAATCGGAAACCCTGCGAAGACTCCTGCAGAAGTTCCAGAAATTGTTACTTGGTGAAGTGCATCATGAAGGAACGAAATCGTTGCTTGATCAATACCGAGCTCGCCATCTTTCTCAGCTGAGAATGTTTTAAGTACTGCCCCATTTGTCTTGATGATTGCCTTCGCAATAGTGGGTTTCCAGAGTGTGCCGCCATTGGCAATTGCTGCATACATCTGGGCAAGCTTGATGGGAGTTACAACGGTATCGCCCTGACCGATGGAGAAGTTGACCGCATCTCCGGCACGTATCTTGTCTCCATCAATACAATTTTCATGAGCTAACAGAATCAGGAATGGCGTCTGTGCAGATTTTGCCGCACGTTCCTTATAGTTACAGTAATAATCCTTGTTCTGGGTATACCAAGCTTGGCGCCACTCTCGATTTGCAAGGCGCCCTGAAGATTCAGAAGGTAGATCAATTCCAGTCTTCTTCCCCATTTGGAACTTCTCTGCAGCCTTGAAGAAGTAGTCATTGGGGTTTGATTTCGGCTTAAGCCCACCATCGCGTACCCATTCGTCATAAGCAATCTTGTACCAGATGGTGTCGCACGAAACTGCAATCGCATTCTTAAGAGTGAGAGAACCTTGCGCCTTACTTTCGAAGTTTTGGAAGGCGCGATTACCTACCTGAACTTCCTTAGGGCATTGATATGTTCCATTGAGGTCATATCCAGCATCTTTTGCTGCAACCACAGAGACTGCCTTAAAGGTTGACCCTGGTGCATACAACCCTTGCAGTGCGCGGTTGAGGGCAGGAACGCCTGCTTTCTCACTGTAGAGATCATTTGCTTGCGCAACGGTGAGACCCTTTTCAAAAGCATTGGGATCAAAAGTTGGATATGAAGAGAGAGCAAGAACTTGTCCATTGGTGACATCAAGAACTACTGCAGCACCACCGTCTGCTCGGTATCCAGATGCTCGGGCGCGTTTTACTGCATCAGCTAGCGCTAAATCTGTCGCCGCCTGAAGGCGTGCATCGATACTCGTGACAAGATGATTACCTGCAATGGGCTTTGTATTTTTACTTGTTGTCGTTACCGCTTCTTTACGGTCGACGATAAATGTTTTAATTCCTGGAGTGCCTCGCAGGAATTCGTCATACATAGTTTCCAGACCTGCTTTGCCAATCGTTTCAGATCTGAAGTAGGTGCGGCCATTTGCACCAGCTAAATCTGCTTCAGTAAGCGGTCCGACATATCCAAGTACATGTCCCCCATTAAGACCTAAAGTTTCTGGATAACTTCGAATCGCAACTGGTGTCGCTGAGATTCCTGGATATCTATCTGAACGTTCCACTATTCGTAGCGCTAATTGAGGATCGGCTTCCTTTGTAATAGGAATCGGTTGAAAGCGTGATCCGGTCCAGCAACCAGCCTTTTCTCCCTTAGGTAGTTCGCCACAGAGACGAGTTCGTTGCCAAACATCTGCAAAATTAAGTCCCAATAGATTTACAAGATCTTGAATTACAGCAGCACCTTTATCCGGCAACTTATCAATCTTGGTGCGATCTACTGTGACTGCAAGACCAACCTTATTAAGGGCTAAGGGAACACCTGAAGAGTCAACGATAAAGCCACGGTTGGCTGGCGTTACAACATCACGACTTTGGATACTCAGTGCTGCATCTCGATACTTTGGACCTGCAGCAACCTGCAGATAAAAGAGCCTTCCAAAGAGGGCCACCATCAAGGAAGCTATAAAGATTTGAATGACTAGAAGACTAAGCCTGGAACGTTGATTCATATACGTGTACGTGTTCCAAAGACAGTTGCGTGAAGAGAGGAGACAACTTTGATAATCAGTGGTGAAATAATTGCAGTCCAAAATGCTGATCCAGCAAGAAGGAAGATGATATTTCCAATACTTCCAATCTCTTGTCCAAGCATTAGCCCTAAAATTAAGTAGACAACTTGTGAAGCAACAACACCTACTGCTGTGAGTAGAACGATGTTAATTGGATTACCTCGAATATTGTCATCGCCATAACCTAAGAACGCGACTGCGTAACAAGCGATGATTAAGACGAGAGTCCAGTGCCCCATGGGTCCCGGAGAAGTTTGAGATAGATCCATTGCAATCCCAGCGCCAAAACCTGTGAGCGCTCCGATCTCAGGAGTGCTCAGCGCAGACCAGATGAGCGCGACAACTAAGAGAACGTTAATTCCACCAGCGGGTAGCCGCATCTGCGTAACGAAGCCTTCTTGAAAGAGAAAAACTA
>JBAWXP010000072.1:0-5393 GCA_037143995.1 Actinomycetota bacterium | reverse complement strand
AGTGCTTCACGATCTTCGCGCTTCATTGATAGAAACTTCTTGGAGATTGCGTGGGAATTTTCAGCAGAGATACGAGATAGATGAATTGCATAACGGTCGTAGGCGGGAAGTTCTAACGCTGCTGCTGCAACTGTTGTTGCTGTTCCTGCTACCGCAATGAGCGTCTTTGCTTGCGTAATAGGAACAATCTTGCCTGCCTGTGTAATTGCGTCATCAATATCTTCAATAGCCGCAGCAATCTGGCCGGGGTCTGGATCGCCATTAGTGAAGTGGCGCTCAGACATACGTACACAGCCGATATTCATACTCTTTGCGAATTCGACTTTATCTGTACCGAAGACGAATTCAGTCGATCCGCCGCCAATATCAATGACAAGAAATGGGCCTTCGGCTTTATTGAAATCTTTAGTAGCACCTTGAAAGGAGAGCGCCGCTTCTACTTCTCCTGGAATAACTTCAGGTGCAATACCCAGGCGTTCTTTTACTCCATCAATAAATAAGTCGCGATTGGTGGCATCGCGTGTGGCACTCGTTGCACAGAAGCGAATCTTCTCAACTCCGCGCTTTGCTATCTCGAGCGCATACTTATCAACGGCAGCAAGAGTGCGCACGATTGCATCGGGGTGGAACTGGCCTGTCTTATCCACGCCCTGACCTAAACGAACAATCTCCATATCGCGAAAGACTTCGCGAAAGTTGCTGCCTTCAACATCTGCAATGAGCAATCGGATTGAATTGGTGCCACAGTCAATGGCTGCTACTCGCATGACATGTGCTTCCACCACTCTGGAAGTTCGGCAAGTGCTTCATCTCCGAGTGGGTTTACATCAGGGCCAGCTGAAAGAGAATGTGCAATGAGTGAGTGTAAGCACTTCACGCGGTTGGGCATTCCGCCAGCAGAGACGTTCTCTACTTCGGGAACATCCATCTGCAGTGCAGATCGCGCTGCAATGTAATCATCGTGTGCTGCCGCATATGCACCAGCAAGTTCAACATCTACTTCAAGGCGCTCATTCATCTCGCCCATCATTCCGGTTGTTTCAAGAGTAGATATCGCAGCAGTCAGACGCGGACACGTTGCATAATAAAAAGTTGGAAATGGTTCGCCATTAGATAGGCGTGGTGGAGTTTCAACAACTGCAGGCTTTCCGCAGGGACAACGATACGAAATCGCATGAACATCGCGGGGTGTGCGCCCTAATTGGTTTTCGATAACGCGAAGATCATCTTCGGTTGCCTTGCGGTTGTCAGTGCTCACGCCTTACCGGCTTCAGTGATTGAGGCGATCATGCGGGTATACCAAGGTTGACCTTCAGGAAGATTGGACACTACATCTTTCTGAGTTGTTGCATCGGTAGTTGTGCCATCGGTGCCGGTAACTATGTACTGACGTTCTCCTGGCATCACGAAGTGCAGACGTTCGCGTGCTTGTGACTTGATGTAATTGGGATCTTTCCAGAGAGTAAGTTCTTTACGTGCTGCATCGAGGGCGGCATGATCACTCTTGAGTTGCGATTGAAGAGCGCTGATCTGTGCACGTTGCACAAAGTAATTCTTTATAGGGGGTGCAAGAAATAGCGCCAACATAAAGAAGATTGCAGCGAGAGCGAAAGGACGTCCAGACCCTTTGTGGCGATTGAAATTGAGATTACGTGAGCGGTAACTCTTCTTCCGTCTTCCACGAGTAGGTCTGAGCGCCATGGTGATTAGCCCTTAAAGCGAGGGAATGCCTGGCGACCTGCATAGACAGCGCCATCAGAGAGTTCTTCCTCAATGCGAAGAAGTTGGTTGTACTTTGCAACGCGCTCTGTGCGTGAAGGTGCACCAGTCTTGATCTGTCCGCAATTAGTTGCAACAGCTAAATCTGCGATTGTGGTGTCTTCTGTTTCACCTGAACGGTGCGACATCATGCTGCGGTAATCAGCACGGTGTGCAAGATCTACAGCGTCCAGAGTCTCGGTCAAAGTTCCGATCTGGTTTACCTTTACGAGAAGTGCATTAGCTGTATTTGTTTCAATTCCCTTTGCAAGACGTACAGGGTTGGTGACAAATAAGTCATCTCCAACAATCTGAATCTTTGAGCCAAGAGATGAAGTCATTGACTTCCAGCCTGCCCAATCTTCTTCATTGAGTGGATCTTCGATAGAGACAATTGGGTAAGCTGCGACAAGCTCGGCGTAATACGCAATCATTTCATCGGATGTACGAAGTGAACCTTCGAACTTGTACTTACCGTTTTCGTGGAATTCAGTGGCAGCAACATCCATGGCAAGGCCAATATCTTTTCCTGGCTTAAAGCCTGCAGCTGTAATTGCTTCGAGAATCAAATCAAGTGCCGCGCGGTTGCTCTCGAGGTTTGGAGCAAATCCACCTTCATCACCAACAGAGGTTGCAAGTCCACGCTTCTTAAGAACTGCCTTAAGCGCGTGGTAAATCTCAGCGCCCCAACGAAGTGATTCGCGGAATGTCTCAGCCCCGATTGGAGCAATCATAAATTCTTGAATATCAACGTTGGTATCAGCATGTGCGCCACCGTTGAGGATGTTCATCATGGGAACTGGAAGTACGTGTGCATTTGGTCCGCCGATATAACGGAAGAGTGAGAGATCTGCAGAATCTGCCGATGCCTTTGCAACTGCAAGAGAGACACCAAGAATTGAATTTGCACCAAGGCGTGACTTGTTGGGTGTGCCATCGAGTTCGATCATCTCTGCATCAATTAGGCGCTGATCTTGTGAGTCATAACCTTCAATAGCTGGAGCAATTTCATCGTTAACGAATGCAACTGCTTTTTCGACACCTTTACCGAGGTAACGTGCCTTATCGCCATCGCGGAGTTCGGCTGCTTCAAATGCGCCGGTAGATGCACCACTTGGAACTGCAGCGCGTGCTTGCGTTCCATCTTCGAGCTGTACTTCAACTTCTACAGTGGGGTTTCCGCGCGAATCAAGAATTTCACGAGCATAGATTGCGTCGATAAGTGCCATGAGGTGTCTCCTAGGAAGTTGAGAGTGTGAACATCAGCGTTCAGCTCTGAACGGCAGGTGCCCAGTCTACCGCGACAGTTAACCTTGCTTTTCTGCCGCCTGAATCTGGCGAATCATCTCGCGAGCCTGTGCTCGCAAGGCGTTTTCTGGGTCAATTCCATTTTCATGTGCCCATGCAATTACTGATGCAAGTGCTTCTCCCACACTCTTTTCAGTGGCTGTATCGGATGAGTATGAGTTCACATCAAGATCGACCTTGTACTTCTCGGCGCGATAGAGAATCTTTGCCACTAATGGCAACGCCGGTTGCGCCATTGCAATTCCATCAATTGCCGATGTGCGCCCCTTTTCGCGAGCCTTTATCGCTTCCCAATTCTCAATAATTTCTTCAGTTCCACTGACTGCAAGATTGTCAAAGACATGTGGGTGGCGGCTAATTAACTTATCTGCAATCGCACGTGCCACATCCTCAATAGAGAAAGGATCGGTTGGGTGATCTTGTGCAATGCGTGAATGGAAATAAACCTGCAGTAATACATCACCGAGCTCTTCGCGCATACCTGCACGGTCATCTGTCTCAATGGCATCAATGAATTCATATGACTCTTCGAGAAGATATTTGATCAGTGATTCGTGAGTCTGTTCTGCATCCCATGCACATCCACCAGGAGAGCGCAGGCGATCCATAACCTCAACGAGGCGTTGAAGTTCGGAGTGAGCCATCTGAAGTCTGGACTTACTTGCCAGCAGGAACTACAGCAGAACCTGCAGAATCAGCTGCAACGATTTCACCAGTTGTTTGATCCCATGTTCCATAACGTGGATTGATGGTGATTTTATCTTGCTTAGCTTTCGCAGTTACCAATTGAGTAATGCGTGCCGATACATCTGCGTCGGCAATACCTGATGCCTTAAGAGCTGCCTGTAACTTATTAGAGACGATGATTGCGCGGACGTAACGATCAAAGTTAGATGGCGCGATTTCTGCACCAACAAGATTCTTTGCAAGTGCTGTTGCCCCACCGCTCTGCGCGACCAAATCTGACTTCGCTTTCGCAATTTCAGTCGATGAGACGTTGATCTTAAGCTCTTTAGCAATCTCATCAAAGAGCGTTGTAACAATTGTGAAGCGAAGTTGGCTGCGGTTAAGGTCTGCACCGGTCTGAATCTGCATTCCAGTTGTATCAACCTTTGCGCGTTCTGCAAGGACTTCATCAACGGTTGCCTGTGCTGCAGCCTGCGAGATTGTGACGTTTCCAATTGTCGCTGCGCTATCTACCTGTCCGCACGCTGTGAGTGCAAAGAGGGAAATTACTCCAAGGAGTGCCAGGATCTTCTTCACGTCGTGCCCGCTTTCGTTAATTCATCGAGGGACTTCGCTGCCCACTCCAGGAGAGAAGTATCCCCTAGAACTGCAGAGCCGTGTGCCGTTGGCGTCCATGCTGCCGCACGGGGAATTGCAATCATCACAGTATTTGTCGCGGTCTTATAGAGAGATCCGGGAAAGAGACGGTTAAGTCGAAGTTGTTTTGATTCAGGTAAGACCAAGGGAGAGATTCTCAAGAACTTACCAGCTGCCACAACTTCTCTAATGCCCAGCGATTTTGCATGCGCACGTAGTTGAGCAACCTGAAGAAGAGATTGCGCCTCTGGCGGAAGATCGCCGAATCTATCAACTAGCTCTTCGCGAATTGATTCGACATCTTCGCTCTGTCGAACGTCAGCAAGTCTGCGATAGAGATCTAGACGTAAACGCTCGCCCGGAACATATTCCTCGGCAAGGTGGGCGTTAACAGGAAGTTCAACTTTACATTCGTGGTTCTTCTCTTCAGTTTCAATAATCCCGGTCTTGTAATCATTGACTGCTTCACCGACCATGCGCATGTAGAGATCAAATCCCACATCGGCGATATGTCCTGACTGTTCGCCGCCGAGCAAATTTCCTGCTCCACGAATTTCAAGATCTTTTAGTGCAACACGCATACCTGAACCCAGGTCAGTGTTTGTCGCGATTGTCTTCAATCGATCGAGTGCAATTTCAGTAAGTGGTTGATCAGGCGGATATAAGAAATATGCATAGGCGCGTTCACGGCCACGGCCCACGCGACCACGTAATTGGTGGAGTTGAGAAAGGCCAAAGTTCTCAGCCCGTTCAACAATTAAAGTGTTTGCATTGGCGATATCGAGTCCGCTCTCGACAATTGTTGTGCAGACAAGAATATCGAAATCACGATTCCAGAAAGCCAAGATGACATCTTCTAGTTGGCCTTCTGACATCTGGCCATGTGCAATACGAATGCGCGCCTCGGGTACCAACTCTTGAAGCTTTGATGCAGCGCGATCGATGGATTCCACGCGATTGTGAATATAGAAGATCTGACCATCACGCAGAAGCTCGCGGTGAAT
>JBAWXP010000071.1:0-5407 GCA_037143995.1 Actinomycetota bacterium | reverse complement strand
AGTGGCCAATAGAGAGGGAATAGCCCCCACAAGATATAGGAGCTAAATCCGAAGAGGAGCCCTAGCGAATATTCACTGCGGTTCTTTGCCACTTAGCGGAAGTTAACAAACTGGACAGCAAAATCAAACTTGCCGTTCTTAATCTGCTCAATTGCTTCCTGCAGATCATCGCGGCTCTTAGAGGTGACACGGAGCTCATCACCTTGAATCTGAGTCTTTATAGATTTAGGTCCCTCATCACGTAAGAATTTTGCAACCTTCTTGGCATTCTCTGTCGAGATTCCTTCTTTGAGGGCGCACGCAATCTTGTAAATCTTTCCAGATAGTTGTGGTTCACCAGCATCAAGGTGCTTGAGTGAAACACCGCGCTTAATCAACTTATCTTTAACAACATCGAGAGTTGCCTTTGCACGCTCTTCGGTATCTGCCTCTATTGCGAGTTTGTCACCGGTTAATTCAATCTTTGCACCAGTGTTCTTAAAGTCGAATCGAGTATCAATCTCACGGATAGCCTGATTTATAGCGTTATCGAGCTCCATGCGGTCGATCTTGGAGACTACGTCGAAACTACTGTCAGCCATTGTCTAGTTCACCTTCTCTGATTTTTCATACTCAAGTGCCTAAGGTATCGTTTGCCCCTCGCACTTACCAAAGCGCCGTAAGACTTGTATGACCCTGGCGGGTTGCCCGAGCGGCCAATGGGAGGGGACTGTAAATCCCCCGGCTCTGCCTTCGAAGGTTCAAATCCTTCACCCGCCACCAGTAAGAACAGATGAGAATGAACGTCAGAAGTCGGCGCTATTTGTTAGAGCTCTTGGCACGTGCTGCACGTGCTAAAAATAAGGCAAAGACAAGCGCTAAAACGATTCCAGTGTTGACGCCCATCTCTTTCAGCGAACGGTTGAAATATTCTGTGGTTTTTGTCTTCTCCATGGTCAGCGATGCACCAACTGTGAGGATATGTCGGACCGCTGCAATTACGCCGATAATGAGGAAGTTATCTAACTGGAAGATTCCATCAGTAAATCGGACGATCACAGTTCTCATAATCTCGAGAATGATGACGACGAAGAGGATGTCATTAATTCCTTGAATCATTCCAAGCGGGAAAAATGGATGTGTGTCAATCAGACGCTTTAAGGTGTAACCAGCTGCCAGGACTGAAATAACAAAGAGAACAATTCCGAGGAAGCCATGGAGAATATCTTCGAGCTTATCGATGAAGGTGACAGGGATAAGAGACTCATCCTGCTTGAGTAAACCTCGTACTGATTTGTACTTCATCGCAGCTCCCTTTAAGTAATAGCTAAGGGTAAATGCAGGTATTGACTCCCGCAAGACTTACCGCCACCTCCTGGAATTATGTAGGTTGAGGTATCGTGTGTTCACTATGGCCGAGATGAATGAAGAAGAGCTGAAGCAGCGACTTGATCCGCTCTCCTATGCAGTCTTGCGAGAAAGCGCGACAGAACGCCCATTTACTGGCGAATACACCGATACAGATAAAGTCGGAAGCTATCGCTGTAAGGCATGTGGCAATGAGCTATTCAAATCTGAGACAAAGTTTCATTCGGGGTGTGGCTGGCCCTCTTTTTATGCGCCAACAGCAGATGATGCTGTAAAACTAATTGAAGATCGGTCGTTGGCGCCCCGTGTGCGAACCGAGGTGCGCTGTTCCAACTGCGATTCCCACCTGGGCCATGTATTTACGGGTGAGGGCTATGACGTGCCCACAGATGAGCGCTGGTGTATCAATTCCGTGGCCCTTATCCTCGAAGAAAGCCCTAAATAACGCTCAGTTCAGGCTTAATCTTTACCAATTCGTTACCCAAACATCGTAGGTAGACCGGCTCCCGCACCTCTAGATTAGGCCAGTCGACGATTCATGCACCCTCTTGAATCGACGCTTGTTGAAGTTTCAACTATAGAGAAAAGGACGAATATGTCAGAAGAAAAGAATGTACTTTCTCGCCGCTCAGTTCTCAAAGGCGCAGCAGTCGGTGGAGCAGCACTTGCCGCCGGTAGCACGCTTTCAGCTGGTAGTGCGGATGCAGCAACACGTTTAAAGGGCAGCACAGTTAAGTGGACAACACGTGGCGGCGGAGCAACAGGCGATGCAATTGCTAAGGCTGTTAACGATGCCTTCACAAAGAAGACTGGCGCTAAAGTAGTTGCTCAGCAAGTTAACTCAGATGACTTCCAAAATAACTTTGCGCAGATCATGCAGGGTTCACCTGATGATGCATTTGGTTGGATGGCTGGATATCGCTCAAACCACTTCGGTGAAATGGGTCTTCTTGCAGATCTCACACGCGAAATCGGTCACCTCAAGGCAAACCTTCCAACAGCAGCAATCAAGGGTGCAACAAGCCCAGTATCAAAGAAGCCTTACATCCTTCCAACAACTTACTACCCATGGGGCTTGCACTACCGCAAGTCAATGGTAAAAGACATTGGAATGAACCCAGAGAAGATTGGTAACTGGGATGACTTCATTAAGATGTGTACCCTCACACAGAAGAAGGGTCTTGTTGGATACTCACTCGGCGCAAAGGGCGGCTGGGAAGCAATGGGTACATTCGACATCCTTAACGCACGTGTAAACGGCTACAAGTACCACATCGACCTTCTTAACGGTCGTGCAAAGTGGACCGATGCTCGCACAAAGGAAACATTCAAGTACTTCGCACAGCTCATCCCATTCATGAACACAAACTTTATGGATATTTCATGGGACGGCATGCGCGACCTACTTCTCCAGAAGAAGACAGGCGCAATGATGATGGGTTCATGGTTTGCTAACGACTTCAAGGCGAAGTCACAGGCAGATTACGACGATCTATGGGTCGTTCCATTCCCAGAAATCAACCCTAAGTTCGGTGTCGACACAATTGATGCACCACTTGATGGTATTTCAGTTGCTGCAAACGGCAAGAACGTAACTGGCGGTAAGGCTCTTGCAGAATTCTGGGCATCTCCAGAAGGAATCGCAGCAGCAGTCAAGGCTGGAGATACAAATATTTACGTATCGAAGTCATTTGATACATCAGCTTACGATGCATTCAATAAGCAGAAGCTTGCAGTTCTTGCAGCAGCTTCAAACATCATGTTCTTCTTAGATCGTGATGCTCGTGGAGACTTTGCTGGTCCAGTTGTTGGACCAGCTATTCAGAGCTTCTTGCAGAAGCCTGCTGATATCAACAAGATCCTCGAAAACGTACAAGCACAATGGGATGCACTTCCTAAGCAATAACAATTAATAACCAAGTTGTTAATTGAATCTATAAATAGTAAGTTACAGGCATGACGACGGCGGCTACGGTTCACAAGAAGCGTAGCCGCCGCTCTCTTTCCAAAACAGATCGCTTTACACTCGCAACATTTGTTGGAATTCCAACGCTGCTACAGATTATTCTTCTCTGGGTTCCAGCGGTTGTCACAATTTTTCTCTCGTTTACATATTGGAATGGTGTTCGCTTAAAGGATATTCATTGGGCAGGAATCCAGAACTATAAAAATATCTTTTTTAATAACCCACTTTTCTATCAGGCGCTTAAGAACAATGGAATTTGGCTTTTGTTCTTTATTCTCATTGCAACCCCGCTAGGAATTTTGCTGGCTTATCAGATTGACCGCGGCATTAAGGGCCATGCTTTTTACGAATCTATTTATTACCTGCCTGTTGTTCTCTCGCTCGCAGTAATCGGAATTATCTGGAACTTTATGTTGCAGCCTGGTGGCTTTGTCCAAGGGCTCATGGGTCGCGATATCGGAAATGCCATCTCGATTTGGGGTAATCCCAAAATCAATACTTGGGTAATTTTAGGTATCGCTTCGTGGCGCCATATTGGTTACATCATGCTTCTCTATTTATCTGGCCTAAAGTCAGTTGATCCAGCTCTCAAAGAGGCAGCTGCAATTGATGGAGCAACAGACTGGCAGATCTTCCGCAAAATCATCTTGCCAACGATGCAACCTGTGAACATCATCATTGTTGTAATCACCCTCATCGAATCGCTTCGAGCCTTCGACTTGGTTTACATCATTTACGGAAGTCCAACGATCTTCCCTCTTCTTAACCTCTTGGTATTCCAGAACTTTGCTGGCCAAGGAATTTCCATGAAGGGCGCCGCCTATGCGGTCATCCTTCTCGTACTCTGCATCGTTCCGATCATTACCTATCTTCGAATTAGCTTTAAAGAGGATCTCAAATGAGCACAGGAGTAGTTCAGAGCGCGGAATACCGCAACAGCCAGAAGCGTAAAGACACAGCCATCTCAACCTTTATTGGAATCTTTGCCTTTGTCTGGATCTTCCCAATCCTCTGGACTGTGTGGACTTCACTTCGTCCATATAACGACATCATTTCTTACGGAATTTTCTCATGGCCACGCCATATCACTCTTCAAAACTACTTCAACGCAATTCGAGAGATGCATATCGGTGTGTATCTCATGAACTCGTTGATTGTCACAGTTCCATCAGTGATATTGACTTTATTCTTTGGCTCACTTGTTGCATTTGTGGTTACCCGCTATCAGTACAAGTTCAATCTCTGGATTCTCTTGCTCTTCACAGCCGGAAACATGCTTCCCATCGTTCTTACTTACATTCCGGTCTTCTGGATGTTCATCTGGGTCGGCGAGCTTTTTGGTAACCGTAATATGTTGTATAACAATTATGGGGGATTGATTCTGGTCCACGTGGGATTCCAGGTGGGCTTTGCAACCTTCGTACTCTCGTCTTATATGAAGACGATTCCTAAGGAAATTTCTGAATCAGCAAAGATCGATGGTGCCAGTGTTTTCCGCCATTACTGGAGTGTCATTCTTCCTCTCTTGCGCCCAGCACTAGCTGCTCTCAGTGTTCTTATGACTACATGGATCTACAACGAATTCTTCTGGGCACTTGTCTTGATGTCTGATGACTCAAAGCGCCCTATTACATCTGCGCTACGCCGCCTGCAGGGTCAGTACGTCACTGACTTCAACTTGCTGGCAGCCGGTGCAATCATCGCAGCATCGCCTACAGTGATTATGTTCTTCGTTCTACGTAAGCAATTTATCGCAGGCCTTACCCTGGGTTCAACCAAAGGTTAATTACAGCGCTGCATAATCAATCTTGATGCAGCGATCCATCACTACCTTCAAGCCTGCCTCTTCTCCACGTGTTGCAACTTCTGGAACAGATATCCCAAGTTGTAACCAGATTGCACTAGCTTCGATTTCAATACTCTCCTCAAGAACAGCAAGGCAATCTGCCGGCTTGCGAAAGACATCGACAATATCGATATGAACCGGAATATCCTTCAACGATTTATATACCTTCTGACCTAGTACTTCTTCTAAAAGTGGGTTTACAAAGAAGAGTTCGAAGTGAGAATTCTCGAGCAAATATTGAGATACGC
>JBAWXP010000070.1:0-5522 GCA_037143995.1 Actinomycetota bacterium | reverse complement strand
GTTGATGTGGCAACTCCGCTCAAACTCAGCCGCGATCAAGAGAAGTTGCTGAAAGAGTTCTCATCATCTCGCGGGGAAAAAGTTGGCGATGTAAAGATCAAGGGCCATAAAGAGGGACTCTTCTCTAAATTTAGAGATGCATTCGGCCGATAATGCTGACTCTCTTCTTTGTCGATGACCTGCCAACCACTGTTGGTGCAACATATGATTTCAATAATGAAGATGCACTGCATGCCATTCGCGTTCTGCGCATGAAAAGCGGAGACCTCTTTAACCTTTCAGATGGAAAAGGTGCATGGTCACACGTTGAAGCGGTTGAAGTACATAAGAAGCATATGACTGTTCAGGTCATTGAATCTGGCAATCAGGAAGCACTGCATACACATTTCACGGTGATTCAAGCTATTCCTAAAGGCGATCGCATAAAAGAGGCAATCGAATTGTGTACCGAAGGCGGAGCAGACCGTATTGTGATGTGGAAAGCTGCGCGCAGCATCGGAAAATCTGATGACAAGATTGAAAAGTTACAGACCACAGCGCGCGAAGCCAGTAAACAATCACGACGTTTTCGAATCCCTGAAGTCATTGGTGTTGCAGCTACTAACGCAATTGTTGATCAGATCGCACAAGCAGATCTTGCAATCGTCTTCCATGAATCTGCAACGATGAAGATCTCCGAGATAGTCATACCTGGATGCAGAAAGGTTGCAATCATCATTGGGCCAGAAGGCGGGTTAACAGATGATGAAATCGACACCTTTGCAGCAGCTGGTGCAAAGGTTGCGCTGATGGGAAGACCTGTATTGCGCTCAGCACATGCCGGACTTGCGGCACTTTCAGCGGTCAACACCGCCCTTTCTGTGTGGTGATTTCACCTTATTACCGATAGATTTTCAGTTATATGGATCGCCTCTTAATCACAGTCCCACCTGCCATCCCGATGGTTGCACTCGTCGGTATCAATGATGCAAATATCTTGGCAATCGAAGCGGCATTCCCTTCAGTTAATGCAACAGTGCGCGGAAATGAAATTACCTTGCGTGGCCCACATGTTGATTGCCTTGCGATGGAGAAGCTGATCACCGAGATGATGGTCGTCATTCGCTCAGGACAAACACTTACTGTCGATGCGGTCTCACGCAGCATCGCGATGCTTGAGGCAGAACCCGCGCAGAGCCCATCAGAAGTTCTCTCACTCAATATCGTCTCTAATCGCGGTAAGACAATTCGCCCAAAGACTGCCAATCAGAAGTTATATGTGGATGCGATTGAAGAGAACACCATTACCTTTGGTATTGGCCCAGCCGGTACCGGTAAGACCTACCTCGCCATGGCAAAAGCAGTTGCTGCGCTACAAGCTAAGAAAGTCAATCGCATTATCTTGTCCCGTCCTGCAGTTGAAGCCGGTGAAAAACTTGGCTTCTTGCCAGGCACACTCAATGAAAAGATTGATCCTTATCTACGTCCGCTCTTTGATGCGCTGCACGACATGATTGATTCAGAGGTAATTCCACGTTTAATGCAGACTGGCGTTATCGAAGTTGCACCCCTTGCATTTATGCGCGGTCGCACGCTCAATGATGCATTTATCATTCTCGATGAAGCGCAGAACACCACACCTGAACAGATGAAGATGTTCTTAACTCGCCTCGGCTTTGGCTCCAAGATGGTTATCACTGGCGATATCACGCAGACAGATTTGCCTAATGGTCAGCGCTCAGGCCTTGGAATCATCCGCGATATTTTGAACGGTGTCGATGACATCTCCTTTATGGAGCTGACAGCAGATGACGTTGTTCGCCACCGTTTGATTGGTGACATTGTGAAGGCCTATGACAAGTATGAAGAGACCAAATCGGCTCCTCGTTCTATTCGCAATAACTAATACACCTTTATGACCGTAGACATTATTAATCGCTCTGGTGCGCTCGTGCCTGAAAGCCAGATGCATACCCTCATTGATTTCGGCATTGAATATATGGAGATCAACCCTGAATGCTCGATATCTCTGATCTTTGTTGATGTGCAAGAGATGGAAGAACTTCACATTAAGTGGATGGATGAACCAGGGCCTACTGATGTTCTCTCTTTTCCTATGGATATGCCTGCAAGTAAAGGTGAAGTTGTCACGCTGGGGGATATCGTCATTGCACCTGCTGTTGCAGCGCAACAAGCACAGGTGGCAGGACATAGCATCGAGCACGAGATTTATATTTTGGCAACGCATGGATTGCTACACATCATGGGATATGACCATGCTGATCCCGATGAAGAGAAAGTAATGTTTGCACTGCAAGAGAAGATTGTGAAGGAGTGGTCACTGAAAGTGTCCAAGAATTAATGAAAAATAAAATAGTAAAGAAGATTTCCCTAGCATTTCGAGGTTTTGCACTCGGTCTCTTATCTGATGAAGATGAGCTGCGCGCGCTGATGGATCATGCCCATAATCGAGGCATCGTTGAATCCGATGAGCACGAGATGATTCACAATGTATTTGAACTTGGCGACACCTTGGTCCGCGAACTTATGGTTCCTCGCACCGAGATGGTCTGGTGCGAACGCGATAAGACGCTGCGACAAGCGCTATCCCTTGCTCTTCGTTCAGGATATTCCCGTATTCCAGTGATCGGTGATGGAATCGATAACATCATCGGAATTGCTTATGTGAAAGATTTGGCAAAGCGCGCGCTCGATCACCATGAAGCTGAAACTACGGAAAAAGTTGAGCAACATGTCCGCCCTGCAGTATTTGTCCCTGAAAATAAAGAGGCGGCAGAGCTACTCAAAGAGATGCAGCGCGATCAGATCCACCTTGCCATCGTGGTCGATGAGTACGGTGGAACTGCAGGAATTATTACGATCGAAGATATTATTGAAGAAATCGTTGGTGAGATAGCCGATGAATACGATGATGGCATTGAATCTTTTACCTGGCTCACAGAAAATAAGGCGAGAGCGAAGGCATCGATTCATATCGAAGATCTGGCTGAAGAACTAAAAGTCGAGATTGATCGCCATGAATTCGATGATGTCGACACTATCGGGGGATATATGGCTGAGAAGCTTGGCCGAGTTCCCATTGCAGGATCGACGATAAATATTGAAGGGTGGTCTATTACTTCCGAGCGACCACTAGGACGTCGCCGCCGTATTAGCTCAGTGATGATTGAACGTCAGACCAGTGAAGAGGATGTCAGTGAATAACCCAGAAGATACAAAGCTTGCCACTCTTGCAACGTCAACTCTTGCTCGCAGTGGTGCGCAGCAAGCAGCAGCGCTTCGCGATACATCAGGGCGCACCTACGTTGCGATTAATGTGACATCACCATCACTGAACCTTGATGCCTTCGAAGCAGTGCTGACAGTCGCCCTTGCCTCAGGAATTACTGGCATTGAGAGCGTTGTTGCTACTGGTTCACTTCCTACAAATACCAAGGCAATCAAGGACTTTGCACCGAGTGCAACGATTTTCTATATTGATTCAAGCGGTAAGGAAAGCGCGCTTTAGCCTTATCCCTCGTTAAAAGATAAGATTGCCCAATGCGCGTAGTTCGATTTACTCCTCAACCAGATGCTGGTTTGGGTACCGATCCGCTCTTTGGAATCCTGGAAGACGATAATCAAATCTCAATCATCTCTGGCGACCCGATCTATCAC
This sequence comes from Actinomycetota bacterium, assembly GCA_037143995.1. GTDB lineage: Bacteria > Actinomycetota > Actinomycetes > Nanopelagicales > Nanopelagicaceae > Planktophila. Next base: position 1,865 of record JBAWXP010000070.1, on the reverse strand, counting down.
GGCATCCAGAAGACTGCGGCAAAGGTTGATCTGACAAAGGTGCGCCTCTTAGCACCCGTTATTCCTCGCTCAAAGATTGTCGCTGTGGGAAAGAATTATGCAGATCACGCTGCTGAAATGGGCGGAGTTGTTCCCGAAGAACCCATCATCTTCTTAAAGCCCAATACATCTGTGGTTGGCCCTGGCGACACAATTGTCTGGCCTGCCATGGCACCGACAATTGATTACGAAGCAGAGCTTGCCATCGTTATCGGTCGTGTCTGCAAAGAAGTTCCAAAAGAGCGCGTTAAAGATGTGATTTTTGGTTACACAATGGCTAATGACGTTACTTCTCGCGAGCTTCAAAAGCGCGATGGACAGTGGATGCGCGCAAAATCATTCGATACTTTCTGCCCAATCGGTCCTTGGATTGAAACTGAATTTGTGCCAGGTACACAACGCATTACTACAACTCTCAATGGCGAGATCAAGCAAGATGCCAAGCTCTCTGACATGATATTTAAGGTCGAGGATATTGTTCACTTCGTTACTCAGGTAATGACCCTTTTGCCTGGCGATGTCATCATTACCGGCACACCTGCTGGAATCGGTCCGATGCCTGAGAAATCTACCGTTGTCATATCTATCGAAGGCCTTGGCCAATTGACTAATAAGGTGAGCGCGCGTCCATGAGTAAAAAAGTTAAGGTTCGCTTCGCCCCTTCTCCTACCGGTGATCTGCATGTCGGAAATATCCGCACCGCGCTCTTTGATTGGGCATACGCCCGTCACACTGGTGGCACATTCTTATTCCGTATCGAAGATACCGATACAACTCGTGTGACTGATGAATACATCAATGCAGCAATTGACACACTGAAGTGGCTTGGTTTGCAATGGGATGAAGGTCCAGAAGTTGGTGGACCTAATGGCCCATACCTTCAATCACAACGTCTTGGAATTTATGCCGAATGGGCGCAGAAGTTTCTCGATCAGAAAGATGCGTATTACTGTTACTGCTCACCTGATGAGTTAGAGGCTGTGCGAGAAGAACAACGTAAAGCAAACGTTGCACCCGGATATAACGGACATTGTCGCGAACTCACCGCCGATCAAATTGCTGCCTTTAAGGCGCAGGGGCGCGAAGGCGTTGTTCGTATGCGTATGCCTGATGGCACAACTACCTTTACAGATGAGATTCGCGGAGAAGTAACCTTCGATCACAAATTCGTTCCTGACTTCGTTCTCGTGCGCGCAGATGGATCTCCGCTCTACACACTTGCTGTCGCAGTCGATGATGTGATGATGGAAGTAACGCATATTCTGCGTGGAGAAGATCTTCTATCCTCAACTCCGCGCCAGATTCGCGTCTATCAAGCGATGGGTGTGGCGATTGAGGATTATCCAGTCTTTGCTCACTTGCCATTTGTGATGGGCCAAGACAATGCCAAGCTTTCTAAGCGCAATGGCGAAGTTTCCATCGCCTGGTATCGCGAGCAGGGTTATCTACCTGAAGCAATCTGTAATTACTTAGCCCTTCTTGGTTGGTCACCTGGTGATGATCGTGAAAATATTACGATGAAAGAGCTGACTGAGCTCTTTACCGTTGAGAAGGTGCACTCATCTCCTGCACGCTTTGATATGAAGAAACTCGAGGCAATCAATGGCGACAAGATTCGCGCGCTGAGCCTGGAAGATTTTGCTACATGGACGATTCCATTCCTTACCAAAGCAAAGGTCATCGAAGGCACCGATGCCGAGATTGCACTTGTGAAGAAGGCACTTCCCATCATTCAAGAACGCATTGTTAAGCTCGATGAGGCACCACAGTTACTCAAATTCCTCTTCGTCAAAGACTTTGCTGTCGACGCTGATGCAGTTTCAAAG
>JBAWXP010000069.1:0-5572 GCA_037143995.1 Actinomycetota bacterium | reverse complement strand
GATCCGCCTGTTCCCATCTTCTGGCCAATGGTGCGTTCGACCATCTTTACATGGCGATAGCGCCACTCTTGGATTCCTTCATCGATATCAACGAGACGTTCGGCGACCATTGCAGATTCAGGATCTTTTTGATGGACAGTGAGCAATACATCTTGCACTTCACTATTTGATTGGTAGGCAACCGATTTATCGCGATTTACTACATCCTTAGGCAATACATACCCACGCTTACCTAAGTAATCTAAAAATGAATCCCAGATTGAATTGCGTGAAGTGATTACCTTGATCTCTTCCTGCATAGCGGGAGGTAAGTGGCCAGCCATCTTGCTATCGCGGCGGCCGAGGATTGCCTCGACCATTCTAAATTGTGCAGATTGGAAGCCACTTGATGACGAGAGGTAACCTCTGAAGGCATTGAATTGCAATGGAGTCATCGTCTCGAGAATATCGATCTGTGCGACACAGACTTTCATAATGGTGCGTATGCGTCCCAAGATAGAGAGTGCGTAATGCGTATCTCCACTTTCCAGTACGCGTTGCGCTTGTAGAAATTCATGGATGAGCTGCTTAAACCAGAGCTCGTATGTCTGGTGGATGATGATGAAGAGCATCTCATCGTGCTCGGGACCTTCTGAAAGCGGCTTCTGTAATTTCAGCAAGTCATCGACTGCAAGATAGGAAGAGTATGTAAGTGCTGACTCAAAGTTTTCGCTCATGTGACCCGTGAATCCGATCCTTGGACTTCTTCGTATTGGCGGCTTTCAGTCAGATCTCGGATACGTGCAAAACCATCCCAGACTTCAACATAAGATGTTGGCAATGGTGCCATCGCTAAGCGAATCGCATTAGGTGTGCGGTAATCAGGAATAACGTTGGCAAATTTGCGAAGTGCGATACAGATTTTTGCTGCATCAGGGTGGCCAAGAGAGATATGCCCACCACGCTCTTGTGGATTGCGTGATGTGAGCAAGGTATATCCCAGTGGAGCTAACCATTCGTCAAAGAGATCGATCATCATCTGTGTTCCCATTGCAGCTTTCGATGCGATGACATCAATGCCAGCTTCTTCGATCATTGCAAATGCAATCTGGACTGAACGGATACCGACTATTGATGGACTAGCAATTTGAAATCCGCGGATACCTTCAGCTTTTTCAAAGCGAGCACCCATCCCAAATTGATCTTCGTTGGCAAACCAACCTTGAATTGGAACCTGTAACTCTTTCTGCACACGCTTATTGACATAGAGCCAAGCGGGAGAGCCCGGACCTGAGTTTCCATATTTATATGTACAACCGACGGCAAGGTCTGCTCCGTTGGCATCGAAATTCATTTCAATCGCACCAGCTGCATGGCTTGCATCCCAGACCACGAGAGCACCGTAAGAACGAGCTAAATCGGTAACTGATTGGATATCTGTGCGTGCACCTGATCGATATTGAATAACTTCAAAAGTAACGAGCGCGACATCCTCAGTCATATATTTCTCAAGGAGCTCAGCAGTAATCAGCTCATTATCTGCAATTGCTGGATCTTCATTATCAATGATGACGAGATTCATACTCAGTTGCTTTGCAATTCCCTCAAGAATGTATCGATCGGTTGGAAAATTTGCAGCATCGGTAATAATTGTCTTGCGTCCAGGACGGGCATTGATTGCAGCAAGACAGAGTTGATAGAAATTTACCGATGTTGTATCGCAGACTAGAACTTGTCCGGGTCCTGCACCCAGCGCTGCTCTACCCAGTAAATCGCCAGCAACTTGAGCTTCATCAATCCAATGGCTCCAACCGGTGACAACTTCATTTCCCCACTCTTGAGAAAGGAAATCGCTAACCGCCTTAACGGTTGCATGGGGAAGGCGGCCCAGTGAATTGCCATCGAGATAACAGAGATTGGGGTCGGTAATGACGAATTTGCTGCGATATTCGGCGAGAGGATCATTCTTATCGAGTTCCAACGCATACGCGCGGTCTGTGACCTTCATAGTTCAAAGGTACGCTCTCCTACCGTGGCGCGCAATGTTGTGAATATCGAAGAGGTTTCTAAAGCCTTTGATATTCGACCACTTCTAGAGCGAGTATCCCTCGGTGTATCTGAAGGCGAAAGAATCGGCATAGTTGGCCGCAACGGCGCAGGTAAATCCACGCTCATGAAAATTATTGCAGGTGTTGAAGAACCAGATGCAGGTCGCGTCACCAAGACAAATGCATCGAAGATCGGCATCCTTTCTCAGATTGATAGTGCTGCCCCTCATTCAACTGTTGGCGATGTTGTTATCGGAGATCGCGAGAAACATGAATGGGCAAGTGATCCACGAATACGAGAAATCTTTACAGGTTTATTTGGAAGTTTCGATGACCATATCTTTGATCGTACCTTTGCCTCTCTTTCAGGTGGAGAAAAGCGTCGCGTAGGTTTGGCAAAGTTGCTGATTGATGATCTTGATTTGATTCTTCTTGATGAACCAACAAACCACCTTGATGTCGAAGGCGTTGCTTGGCTTGCAGCGCACTTGAAGAATCGCCGAGATTTAGCGGTCTTAGTCGTAACGCACGATCGTTGGTTTCTTGATGAAGTTACAGATCGCACGTGGGAAGTAGTGCTTGGAAAAGTTGAAGAGTATGACGGTGGATATTCCGCCTTTGTCTTGGCTAAAGCAGAGCGTGCGCGCCAATCAAATGCAATGGATGCACGACGTAATAACTTGATTCGTAAAGAACTTGCCTGGCTTCGTCGCGGTGCACCCGCACGGACCACAAAACCAAAGTTTCGTGTTGATGCAGCAAATGAATTAATTTCTGCAGAACCTGCACCACGTGACTCAACCGAGCTATTAAAGTTTGCCCTTAACCGTTTAGGAAATACCGTTTTCGAACTTCATCATGCATCGATAAAAGCTGGCGATAAAGAGTTAATAGATAACTTGACGTGGAATATCGGTCCGGGAGATCGCATTGGAATTGTTGGCATAAATGGCTCTGGAAAGACCACGCTCATGCGCACTTTGGCCGGACAACTCAAAGTTGCATCCGGAAAGCTCGTCACTGGAATCACAGTCAAGATTGCCTTTCTTACTCAGCACCTAGATGAGCTCGACCCCACATGGCGGTTGCTCGAAGCGGTTGAAAATGTTGCAACCCATGTCGAGATTGGTAAAGGTAAAACACTGTCGGCATCTCAACTCTGCGAACGACTTGGTTTTGATCGTGATGCGCAGTGGACTCCAGTTGGTGATTTATCAGGGGGCGAGCGACGACGCCTGCAATTGACTCGTTTGCTGATGGATTCACCGAATGTATTACTGCTAGATGAGCCAACAAATGATTTTGATATCGAAACTCTGACCGAACTTGAAGATTTACTCGATAGCTATGGTGGAACACTAATTGTGATTTCACACGATAGATATTTCCTTGAACGAGTATCCGACCGATTCTGGGGCCTGCTGGGGGATAAGCATCTGCGCGATCTTCCACGAGGAGTGGATCAATATCTTGAACAACGCGTTGCATCAATCGCTGCGAGTGCGACTTCAGGGAATAAGCCTTCTTCTACTTCTTCTGCTGCAGAACAGCGCCAGCTCAAGAAGGACTTAACACGGGTAGAACGTCAGGTCGCTAAAGGTAAAGAGCGCCTTGCTGTACTTGTGAAAGAGCAGGAGGATGAAGCGTTTAACCCAGAACGTCTTATTGAAATTGCCACTGAAATTGCAAAAATCGAGAGTGAATTACAGGCACGCGAAGAAGAGTGGCTGGAAATTACTTTAGCGCTGGAAAGTTAATAGGATTTGTAGATGTCTAAGAAGACCCAGCGCCTCGATTTTCTAGCAGCTATCTCTGGCGTGATGATTGCGCTGCAGGCGCGAGCTAATGGCGAACTTTCGCATCGTTTAGGTAATGGCGTTGAAGCAGCCCTAGTCTCATTCGGTTCAGGTCTGATCATCATCGCAATCGTTGCAATCTTTAGCCCAAAGATAAAAGAAGGTGCACGCAATCTTCGTGGCGCAGTAGTTCGTAAGGAACTCCCGCGATGGACCCTCTTTGCAGGCGCACTGGGTGGCAGTTTCGTCGCAGTCCAAACTCATATTGTTCCGCTCATTGGTGTAGCTATTTACTCCGTTTCATCTATCGCTGGCCAAACAGCGGCCTCATTGATTGTCGATCGTATTGGCTTTACCGGTGGGGGTAAGAAGCAGATCACACCGCGCCGAATAGGAGCTGCCTTCTTTACAGTATTTGCAGTCCTGATCTCTGTTCTCGATCGCATTGATGCAAAAGATCTATCACTCTTTGCAGTCTTACTTGGTTGTGTAGCTGGTGCAATTGTTGGAGTGCAACGAGCAATGAATGGTCAAATCAACGAACACTCACATCAAAGTTTTACAACATCGTTTCTCAACTTCATTATGGGCACTACTTTTCTCGTTATCTTCCTTGGAATTCTTGCCATCTTTAGCTCTGAAAAAATAGTTCCGCTTCCTGGTGGACCATGGTGGATCTACACCGGTGGAGTCATAGGAGTTGTCTATATCGCCTTTACCTCAACAATTGTGCAACACCTAGGAGTTCTTACCTTCACACTCTTTAGCGTTGGCGGACAACTGCTTGGTTCGCTCCTGATTGATCTCTACTCACCAACAAATGGTGTGCATGTCTCGATTTATCTAGTTACTGGAATTGCTATGACTTACTTGGGAGTTATCGTGGGCGGCGTAAATAATTCGCAAGGCCGGAAACGATTGACGCACAAATAAAGAATGTCGCAATCGCGTACGAAGAAGTCTTTACCCATGGCAAGGTAGCTGCGTAATAACCAGCAAGAGTAATTCCACCTCCCCATAGCACGGCACCTAAAATATTGGCTGATAAAAATTTGTAGTAATTCATCTTTGAAGCCCCTGCAATGGGTGGGACAAAGGTGCGAATCCACGGGAAGAAGCGAGCCGCAACAACTGCCCACCAACCGGTGTGCTCATAAAAACGTTCAGAGCTGGCAATCATTCGTTGAATACGAGGCGACGTGCGTTTATCTAAGTAAGGACGACCAACAACTCGGCCGATAACAAATCCAATCTGGTCACCGAAAAATGCTGCAACCAAGATGACAATGATGAGAAAAACAATATTGATATTGCCCTTTGAAGCAGCGACTAGCCCAGCGCTAAAGAGAATTGAATCGCCAGGAAGGAAGAATCCAAAGAGCAAGCCTGTCTCAATAAATACGACAACACCGACGATGACGTAGAAGATAAATGGTGCCAATGCTGCAAATTGTGCATCAAAGGATGCAAGTAAATTCATTACACCGACTTCTTTACAGCTGCAGCAACTTGGGTTACTACATTGGGATCAAAGACGCTTGGCACAATAAAAGATGTGTTGAGCTGTGAAGGGCTGACGCAGTCGGCAATTGCTTCAGCAGCAGCGACGAGTAACTTGTCGGTAATTTTATGGGCCTGCGCATCGAGCAATCCGCGAAAGATTCCGGGAAATGCCAATACGTTATTGATCTGATTGGGATGATCGCTGCGACCGGTTGCAACGACAGCTGCATATTTACGGGCAATCAC
>JBAWXP010000068.1:0-5719 GCA_037143995.1 Actinomycetota bacterium | reverse complement strand
TTTGTTGTGCGTAATCCTTCTACATTGACCAGTAATTGGCGCAGTGAAAAGGATTTGGAAGCAGAGTTGATTGATCAAGGAATTGTCGGCATTCAAGGTATCGATACACGGGCGTTAACACGCCACCTTCGTGATCGCGGATCTATGCGAGTAGGGATCTTCTCTGGTTTAGATATCACACGTGAAGAAATGGTCATCGAAGTTCGTAAGCAATCACTGATGACGGGTGCTTATCTCAGCGACGATGTTTCGACTACTCAGCCATATGTTGTGCCGGCAGTAGGGCAGAAGCGTTTTACAGTCGCGGCGTTGGACTTAGGTATTAAAGGTGCGACACCACGTGCAATGTCTGAGCGTGGGATTGAAGTTCACGTTATGCCGTATAACTCAACACTAGATTCGATCCTGGCAATTAACCCTGATGGAGTCTTTCTCTCGAATGGTCCAGGAGATCCAGCGACTATGACATCGACAATCGAGTTGGTGCGCGAAATTCTTGGACTAGAGATTCCTATCTTCGGCATATGTTTTGGACATCAAATTCTGGGAAGAGCGCTCGGCTTTGAGACCTATAAGTTGCAATTTGGTCATCGTGGAATCAATCAACCTGTTATCGATAAACGCACAGGAAAAGTTGAGATCACGGCCCATAATCATGGATTTGCTCTCAAAGCACCAACAGAGAGCGCATTTAGCACTGTCTACGGACCAGGCCAAGTAACGCATGTATCTCTAAACGACGGAGTAGTCGAGGGGCTAGAGCTAACAGAGCGTGGCGCATTTAGCGTTCAGTACCACCCTGAGGCTGCGGCAGGTCCACATGATGCGGCTTATCTGTTCGATCGTTTTATTGAAGTGATGCAGAAGTATCCCAAGAAAGTTGGAGCAATCTAATGCCTCTCGATAGCTCGATAAAGAGCGTACTGGTCATTGGATCTGGGCCGATTGTTATCGGGCAAGCCTGTGAATTTGATTATTCAGGAACCCAAGCTTGCCGTGTGCTTCGAGCTGAGGGAATCCGCGTCATTCTTGTTAATTCCAACCCTGCAACGATTATGACTGATCCTGAATTTGCTGATGCAACATATATCGAACCGATCACGCCAGAATTTATTGAACGCATCATTGCCCGCGAGAAGCCAGATGCCGTTCTTGCAACACTGGGTGGACAGACAGCACTCAATGCTGCCATTGGACTATTCCAGGCAGGCACATTAGATCGCTATGGCGTGAAGCTTATAGGTGCCGATGTCGCGGCCATCGAGCGCGGAGAAAATCGCGAAATATTTAGAACTATCGTAGAAAAGATTGGTGGAGAATCCGCACGAAGCATTATCTGTCACACGATGGATGATGTGATGGGCGCAGTGGCGCAACTGAACTATCCGGTTGTAATAAGACCATCCTTTACGATGGGCGGACTTGGGTCTGGCATCGCATTTGAAGAGGAATCGCTGCGCCAGATTGCAGGAGCAGGGCTTCGGCACAGCCCGACATCCGAAGTCCTCATTGAAGAGTCGATCATCGGTTGGAAAGAGTATGAACTCGAGGTCATGCGAGATAGAGCAGATAACGTAGTGATTGTCTGCAGTATTGAAAATATTGATCCTATGGGTGTCCACACAGGGGATTCAATTACCGTAGCTCCAGCGCTGACGTTGACAGATGTTGAATACCAGAAGCTTCGCGATCTATCGATTGCCATTATTCGTGAAGTAGGCGTGGATACTGGTGGTTGCAATATCCAATTCGCTGTCAATCCCGATACTGGACGAATCATCGTGATTGAGATGAACCCACGGGTCTCGCGATCTAGTGCGTTAGCTTCTAAGGCAACAGGATTTCCAATTGCAAAGATAGCTACCAAGCTCGCTATCGGATACACATTAGATGAGATTAGAAATGACATTACCCAGGTAACGCCAGCCTCGTTCGAGCCAACGTTGGATTACATAGTGGTTAAGGCCCCTCGTTTCGCTTTTGAAAAGTTCCAGGATGCAGATCCACGTCTTACGACAACGATGAAGAGCGTGGGAGAAGCCATGGCAATTGGACGCTCTTTCCCAGAGGCTCTCATGAAGGCGTTGCGATCATTAGAACGCAAGGAAGCGATCTTCACATTCCCACAAGAGATTTCCGCGACAGAAAGAAACACCCTTCTAGAGTCGATGAAAATTCCAACCGAATACCGTCTACAGCAGGTACAGAAAGCATTGTGGGCTGGGGCGAGCATGGAAGAGGTGTATGCATCAACAAAGATTGATCGTTGGTATCTTCGCCAGCTTGAGATTATCAATCAAGTTGCTCGCGATATTGCGCTCCCTGGAGAGCTCGATACAGCGAGATTGCGACTGGCCAAGAACCATGGTTTCTCGGATTCACAGATTGCTGCACTTCGTGGAATAACTGAAGCAGATGTTCGAAAAGCGCGCCATCATCTCAATATCCGCCCTGTCTATAAGACAGTTGACACATGTGCTGCGGAGTTTGAGGCATTCACTCCGTATCACTATTCCAGTTACGAGGAAGAGACTGAAGTACGTCCACGCACCAAACCTGCAGTGATTATTCTCGGTAGTGGACCAAACCGTATTGGCCAAGGTATTGAGTTTGATTATTCATGTGTACATGCCTCCTTCACATTGCGTGAAGCCGGTTATGAAACAATTATGATCAATTGCAACCCTGAAACAGTGTCTACCGATTATGACACGAGCGACAGACTCTATTTCGAACCTCTCACTTTGGAAGATGTGTTGGAAGTCGTCCATGCTGAAACTATTGCAGGGCCTGTCTTAGGCGTCATCACACAACTAGGTGGACAAACTCCACTTGGCTTAGCAGCAGGTCTCAAGGCCGCCGGAGTTACGATTCTAGGAACAAGTCCAGATGCGATTAATCTCGCTGAAGAACGTGGAGCTTTCGGTCAGGTATTGAAGGAGCAAGGACTCACTGCACCTGAATTTGGAATGGCTGCATCGCAATTGGAAGCTGTTGAGATCGCACATCGCATTGGTTACCCCGTTCTTGTCCGTCCAAGTTTCGTGCTTGGTGGACGCGGAATGGAGATTGTCTATGACGATGAATCTCTGAGTGGTTTTATCTCACGCGCAACTGATATCACTCCCGATCATCCAGTTTTGGTAGATCGATTCCTCGATTCTGCGATTGAGCTAGATGTTGATGCCCTCTTTGATGGTAGCGAGTTATTCCTCGGCGGAATTATGGAACATATCGAAGAGGCAGGAATCCACTCAGGAGATAGCGCCTGCGTGCTTCCTGCTATGACAATTACTGCTGCGCAACGTGAAGAGATTAGGGGCGCAACCCTCAAGATTGCACAAGGAGTTGGAGTTGCAGGGCTTATAAATATTCAATTTGCGATGGCAGATAACGTTCTCTACGTTCTCGAGGCTAATCCTCGCGCATCTCGAACAGTTCCCTTCGTTAGCAAGGCGACAGGTGTCCCACTTGCAAAGGCAGCAGCGAGAATCTCCCTTGGTACTTCGATTGCCGAACTTCGAGTGCAAGGGCTCTTACCTGCAACGGGTGATGGGATAGCAAAAGGTATTAGCGTGAAGGAAGCAGTCCTTCCGTGGAACCGTTTTCGAAGAGTGGATGGACGCGGCGTTGATGCCGTATTGGGACCTGAGATGCGTTCAACAGGTGAAGTAATGGGAATCGCTGCAACATTCGGTGAGTCCTATGCAAAATCTCAAATAAGTTCCTTTGGTCCACTTCCTAAGAGTGGAACCGTATTTATCTCACTCGCTGATAAGGATAAGAATTCGGGTGTAAAGCCAGCGCAGGAACTGAAGGCTCTTGGTTTCCGACTTTTAGCCACCGAAGGAACTGCTGCGTTTTTATCTGATCACGACGTCAGCTCTGTGACTGTTCGTAAAAATTCGCAGGGCACAGGTCCTATGGGAGAGAAGACAATCGTTGAGATGCTCAATAATGGCGATATCGATCTCGTCATTAATACACCAGTCGGCAGGGGAACCCGCGCCGATGGGTGGGCCATCCGCACAGCGGCGGTACAGAGATCTATTCCGATTATTACTACGACAGCAGGCTTCAGCGCTGCCGTGCAAGGTATAAAGTCGCTCCAATCTGGTGATCTATCGGTTGCCCCTATTCAAGATTGGCTATCTCGTTAATGTCTTCTATCAATCGCAGCGCTGTGCAGCAACAGGCCACGATTGTTGGCAATAAGCGAGTTGGTGCATATCACCAGATCTTGCTCAATGTCGGAGATCTCGTAAAGAGCTGTAAACCTGGAAACTTCATCGCAATTTCAGTTGGGGGAGACTCTTCCCGAATGGTTCTGCGTAGAGCGTTCGCAATATCAAGAGTCTCTGACATTTCGCAATATGGTGGAACGATGGAGCTTATTGTTGCTCCACACGGTTCCGGTAGTAAATGGTTGTGTTCTCAAGTAGAAGGTTCCGAATTAGATATTGTGGCGCCTCTAGGCACTGCATTCGGAATTCCCACTGAACCAATCAACGCTCTTCTCATCGGTGGTGGTTACGGTTCTGCTCCGCTCTTTGGTTTAGCTGATGTTCTCAAAACTCGTGGCTGTAAAGTTGATATGTTGCTCGGAGCAAGTGTTGGGAGCAAGATTTATGCGCCCATGGAGGGCAAGCGCTCAGTAAATTCACTACGTATTTATACAGAAGATGGTTCTATGGGCGAGAAAGGTCGCGTCACCGAATCTCTTCTCGAAATAGTGCAACAGCGCGGCATTGATGTGATTTATTCATGTGGCCCGATGGCGATGCTGGCTGCGATTACCAAGCTCGTTGCACAGACAGATGTAATCCACCAATGTGCAGTGGAAGAGGCGATGGCCTGTGGAATCGGAATCTGCATGACATGTGTCTTGCCAGTCACCAACTCTGATGGCACCACGTCAATGCTTCGCTCATGTATTGATGGACCGGTCATGGATGGATCTCACGTGCGTTGGGATCTCGTAGGCAAAGTCCCTGAGGTGCAACAGTGACTATCCCGGTAGACCTATCAACAACACTTGCAAACGCGTGGTTTCCAACCCCGATCTTCACGGCGAGTGGTTGTGCAAGCAGCGGAAAAGAGTTGGCTCAATTCTTTCCTCTCAAAGATATCGGAGCAGTGGTTACCAAATCGGTCATGTCGAAGCCACGTCATGGACGCCCAACTCCACGTATGGCTGAAACGCCATCGGGAATGCTTAATTCGATCGGTCTTCAGGGGCCAGGAATCGATTCTTTTTTAGCTAATGATGTCCCGTGGCTTCTTGAGCAGAAGGCTCGCGTCATCGTCTCAATCGCGGGTGAAACGATTGAAGAATATTCAACGCTTGCTCGCAAGCTGCGCTCTGTATCTGGGCTCAGCGCTGTCGAAGTAAATATTTCATGTCCTAATGTTGAGAATCGCGGATTGGTCTTTGCATGTGACCCAGATGCATCACGCCGGGTTATTGATGGTGTGCGTAAAACAATCGGTGGAGAACTTCCAATCATCGCCAAGCTCTCACCAGATGTCACTGATTTAGCGTCGATTGCTCGAGGAGTTGTCGAGGCTGGAGCTGATGCGCTGGCTTTGATTAATACGGTTTTAGGAATGGTTATAAATCTTGACACTATGAAGCCACACCTGGGTGGAAAGACTGGCGGATTGTCAGGTCCTGCGATACGACCTGTTGCTGTGCGCGCCATCTATCAAGTACACGCAG
>JBAWXP010000067.1:0-5765 GCA_037143995.1 Actinomycetota bacterium | reverse complement strand
AGGACATCTGCATACCCATGTTCATGAGCTGCTGTTGCAGATCCGAGGAAGCGATTGAATTCGCGGCCGGTTGCTGGGTCAAAGCGCACGCCTGAGGTTTTCTGGCGGTTAGAGACGTTGATGAAGTAATCGGATTCATCTTCGTTGGTGGAGAGCATTAATAGTTTGTCGAAGTTCCACTCTTGAGTCTTGATGGGGCCGGTGAAGATAAGGCGTTCGGTGGTGAGCATGACGACTCCTTGATCTTTATCTACTTGGAGTTCGATGCCGGGAACGACTTGGCCTTTCATGGCGCCGACGCGAAAGCGGATGCCGCCGCCTACGGGGATGCTGACACCGGAGGAACCTCCGACATAGGAAGAAGGTGTGCGACCTGTTTCGTGGAAGATGCCTGTGGCAGTCCAGAGAGTGTGTTCGCCTTTCTTCTGCATCAGTGTGTTGGGGACTGAATCTTCGCCATTGGATGCGGCGGTGAAGACGGTGATGAGTTTGGTCAGGGTTGCGACATCTTCTTGCCAGATGGCGTGAAGGCGGTTGTATTCCTTGGTGGCGGCTTTATCGGCGCGCTTTGCTTTTCGGTCTGATAGCCAGCTCATGTAGGTAAGGGTAGTGACTGGGAGTGACATTGTGGTAGCTAAGAGATGAGACCACGTCTGGTGGCTAAGGGTGAAACTCCCTTAGCCACTTCAGATTATTCAGTTTCAGTGACCTTGCTAATTGAGTGACGTAGCCTCAATTCAGGGCCGGTTGACTAAGGCCGGCAGCTTGGTCTGAATTATCGATTTCGGGCGACGGGTGCCGAAACTGAGTGCAAGGTAATTGATTGATCAAAATTAGGAAAGCAATAAGCGCAATCCAGTAGGAATATTTTTGGTTCGGTTACGGATGGTTTTCTGCATTTGTAGGTAAATAACTTTGAGTAACAAAATCGAAATTGCGAGGTGATAACTTATTTTCATGTCAGTTCGCCGGGTTGGCTAACCTGAGTTACAAAGCGGATTGACATTGGAGGTGGGGAAGCAAAAAGCCCGCAGATTGCTCTGCGGGCTTTTCTGTGCAGTTCTACCGCACTGGCGTAGCCAGACATTATCAGGAAAGTTATCAACAACAAACGAATAACAGGTTAATTGTGAGATGGGGGAAATCTATATTCCCGACATGGCTCTGTAGTTCAACGGATAGAACACCGCACTGGCGTTGTCGGAGGTTGTGGGTTCGAATCCCACCAGGGTCATTTACGTCAGAAAAGGTTCCGCTTACGCCGCGGAGCCTTTTTTGTTTGTGGGGTGGTGACTTTGTTGGGGCTGCGAATTAGCCTTTAGGAATGAGAAAGCATCTGCGCTTGGTCGCATTGATTATTCCTATGGTTCTTGTGGCATCAAATTCTTATGCGGCTGTGAAGGCGGGAAGTGCATGTAGCAAGGCTGGGATTAAGAGCGTGAGTGCCGGTAAGTCATATACCTGTGTGAAGAGTGGCAAGAAGTTGGCGTGGGATAAGGGCGTATTGGTTCCTGTTGCGAAGCCAGCTCCGACTCCTTCTGCGAGTGCATCTCCAACTTCAAGCGCATCTGCATCTCCAACGCCGAAGGCTTCTGTCGCGCCAGCGGTTGTTTATCCAAAAGGTCCAACTAGCTTTGATGATTTGATTGAGAATTTTCAAGGTATTTCATATGCAGCGTGGAGTAAATCAAGTGCCGCGATTAAGACTTCGACTTCACTGTCACCATCATTTAAGGCAGCAACTGGCCCTAATACAAAACTGAGCTATTCCACACCTGCAGTTGCATTTGATTTGATCAAAAGAATGTACGGGGAATATGACAGTTCTCCTGATTTCACTGTACTAAGTTTTGGTTACACAGATCGCATGTGGGCGCAAGAGCAGATGAAGGCAATTCAACCGAGCTCTACCTATCAGTGGATTACTCAAAATGCGTGCGCTACAAAAGATACGTGTTGGGGCGGTGGAATGTTCACGGACCCACAGGGAAAGGGTTTGCTTGTCTTAACAACTGAAGTGATTGACGATAACCACACAACCGGAACACTTGAAGCCCACGAGTACACGCATGCCGTGCAGCAGAATCAGATGCGAGGACCACAACCGTGGCCGACAACAGGAAATTGGCCCCCTACTTGGTATCTCGAGGGACAAGCTGAGTTCTCACAAAATGCAGCTATCTACCATCAATCATTTGAACTTTATATAAAAAATCGAAGGGATGTTTCACAAGGACTATTCCAGGATTCAAAGATCACTTCTCAGTGGATACAGGAGTACTTCACTCTGAATCAAACATCTGCTTGGTTCGAAAAGTACGATCGCTGGCGTCAGTATGACTTAGGTGGAATGCTCGTTGAAGTTTTAACTGCGATAAAAGGCCCTGCATCCACCATGGAAGTGTGGAAGCAATGTGGTTCAGGGATGAAGTTCCCTGATGCCTTTGAGAAAGTTTATGGAATTTCATTTGAGAAAGCTCTACCAAGCATTTCTAAGGCAATCGCGCTTGAATTGGGTCGCAGTTAAATATCTAAGGTCGATACTGATTGATTACTGCGGTCCACGATGAGTAGAGAATCATTCTTCAGCATCGTCCAGCCATCTTGGTTCCAACCGCTAGAAGCGACAAGGACTGAATCTGGGGTTTTCTTGTAACGAAGCTCGTAGTAGTCAGTATCTTTTTTGAAGAGATCGGGGATGCGGTCTTGGTTGTAGCGGCAGGCGGTGACGAAGAAGTCTTTATTCATGATCATCATATTGGCGCTGCTGTGAGAGATATTTTCTTTGATAAATGAAAGGGCTGATTTAATTCCAGGCAGGAAGCCGTGCTTCTTGATTTCAGTCAGAAGGTAGTAGAAGTAGAGCTCAGAATCTGTTTCACCCTGTGCAAGTGCGAGGTATTCATCTGAGATATACGGCTTGAGTACATCGAAAGGTGCGAAAGATCCGTTGTGAATAAAGGAGATGCCTTCGTAGGTAAATGGATGGGTATTTGATTCTTTGACATCGAGGCCTTTAGAAGCCCAGCGGAAGTGAAGAAGAGCGCCGTCGGTGGGAGTGCTTATCTGTTCTTTTAAATGTGCGGAATCAATAGCGGGGATTGGTTCGCGAAAGTTCTCTGCATGAGTTGATGAATGTTCGACATGTGCATAGCCCCAGCCATCGCAATGTATTTGTGAGAGAGCTACGAAATTGTCAAGGTCTTGGCCTAAGAGTTGCGGCAGAGTTGATGAATTTTCTGCACTAAAACCAAGAAGTCTGCACATAGTCCAATCTAATCATGCAAATAGCCTTCCATTACGCGTGAGTAGAGAGTAGAAAAGGGCTGTACATCAAGGCACGAGGCTATCCCCGCCCCGCTAACTGGAAGGGTTACTACTGCATGAGCACTCTCAATGACGACGAACGTCGCTTAGCTGAACTTGGATACAAGCAGGAACTCACGCGAAGCTGGAGCTCATTCTCTAACTTTGCAATCTCATTCTCGATTATCTCTATCTTGGCCGGATGTTTTACAACATTCGCTCAGGCATGGAATAACGGCGGACCAGTCGCAATCTCTATCGGCTGGCCGATTATTGCAACTCTTATTCTTATCATCGGATTCTGTATGTCAGAGCTTGCATCTGCATACCCAACGTCAGGTGGTATCTACTGGTGGGCTGCAAAGCTCGGTGGAGCAAAAGCCGGATTCTTTACAGGCTGGCTCAACCTCATTGGTCTTGTCTCAGTAACTGCATCTGTGGGTTATGGCGTGACAGGATTTATCAACAGCATCATTGGGTTGTACTCACCAAAGTATGCAACCAGCTTTATGGGTGGCGATTTCATCAAGCAGCAGTTCGTGCTCTTCTTGATCGTGATTGCCTTTGCAACTTTGGTGAATATCTATAGCTCAAAGTTGCTTGCAGCATTTAACAACATCTCAGTCTGGTGGCACGTCTTTGGTGCTGCTGCGATTATCGGAATTTTGGTATTTGGTACTTCAAATCACCAAACCCTGAACTGGATGTTTACGACAAAGATTAATAACTCAGGATTTAGTGATCACACTTACTGGTACTTGGTGCTTCCACTGGGCTTCTTGCTCACTCAGTACACCATCACCGGTTTTGATGCGTCTGCTCACTTATCTGAAGAGACACATGATGCTCATATCTCAGCTGCCAAGGGAATCTGGAAGTCCATTTTCTACTCAGCAATTGGTGGATATATCTTGTTGATGGCATTCCTTTATGTCGCAACAAATACAGATGTGATCAACTCATTCGATCCAGCTGTGAACCCATATGGCGGCGGATCGATTATCGCCTTGTTGGCAACAGCTTTGGGTACCGGAACGAAGTTCAAGATCATCTTGATTATCACAACCCTTGGTCAGATCTTCTGCGTTACTGCATGCCTTACTTCTTGCTCACGCATGATGTATGCATTTAGCCGCGATGGCGCTGTTCCCGGAGGAAACTTGTGGAAGAAGGTCAACGGACACGGTGTTCCAATCAATGCAGTTCTTGCATCTGCAGTTGCGGGCATTGTTCTGACACTTCCTGCCTTGTGGAAATCACCAACAGGTGTGCCAACTGCCTTCTATGCAGTTGTCTCTGTCTGCGTGATCTCTCTCTATCTAGCTTTTATGATCCCTATCTACCTTCGCTTGAAGGCAGGAGATTCATTTAAGCCAGGTGCATGGACTCTCGGATCTAAGTACAAGTGGATGTGCACAGTGGCAGTGGCAGAAATTGTCATTATCTCTATCTACTTCATCTTGCCGTTTACTCCAACTGGTACTCCAGGAAATAAGGACTTCACCTGGACATCGGTAAACTACGCACCACTCGTAACAGGTGGAGCGCTTCTTATCCTTGCGATCTGGTGGCAGCTATCTGCCAAGAAGTGGTTTACAGGACCAAAGCGCACGATCTAAGTAATTCGTTTTACCTACACGCTACCTACAAGAAAGAGATGTGATATCCGTGGCTGCAATGACAGTTGAAGAGCTCCGTTCCGAGATTGCAACAGGAGCAATAGACACAGTGGTCATTGCAATGACAGATATGCAAGGTCGTCTTGTAGGAAAGCGCGTGCATGGGCAGTACTTCCTTGATGAAGTACTGAAGCACGGGACAGAGGGCTGCAACTACCTTCTTGCAGCCGATATAGAAATGAATACTGTCGCAGGGTATGAGATGTCATCGTGGGAGCGCGGCTATGCCGACTTCGCCATGATTCCTGACATCTCTACCTTGCGCCGGATTCCTTGGCAGCCAGGTGCTGTCATGTTATTGGCCGATGTGCAGTGGTTAGACGGAACAGATGTAGTTGCATCTCCTCGCCAAATTCTGCGCAAGCAGGTCAAAGCTCTCGCCGATGCAGGGATGCAGGCGATGGTCGGAACAGAACTTGAATTTGTTGTCTTTCACGATACCTATGAAGAAGCCTGGATGAAGGCTTACCGTGATCTGACTCCAGTAAATCTCTATAACGTGGATTACTCGATTATGGGTGGATCTCGTATTGAACCGTTGCTGCGCACAATTCGCTTAGGCATGGCAGGTGCTGGCATGACTGTCGAGTCCGTGAAAGGCGAATGTAACTTTGGACAGCATGAAATCGCATTTAAATATAGCGATGCGCTCTCTAATTGCGATCAGCATGTGATTTATAAGAATGGTGCTAAAGAGATTGCGGCGCAAGAAGGATATGCGCTGACCTTTATGGCAAAGCCAAATCAGAAGGAAGGTAACTCTTCCCATATCCACTGCTC
>JBAWXP010000066.1:0-5826 GCA_037143995.1 Actinomycetota bacterium | reverse complement strand
GCATCAGGAACTAAATCATTGATAAGAGTGGATTTTCCTACTCCAGAGTGCCCTACCAGAACTGAAATTTTGTCATCAAGAATTCTAAGAATTCCTTCTACATCTTTAGCGCGCGCTTCACTCTTTGATGAGGTTGCAATGATGTCAACACCGAGCGCCTCATACTCTTTGATGAAATCTGGAATAGGGGATACATCTACCTTTGTGACAACAATGATGGGTTTAATAGATTCATGAAATGCGCTGACTAAGAAACGATCAATGAGCCCGCGGCGGGGTTCGGGGTTAGCGGACGCCACAACGATTAAAAGTTGGTCGATATTGGCAACGATCGTGCGCTCAACCCGTGCGGCGTCATCAACAGTTCGGCTGAGAGAATTTGTACGTTCATTGACTGTGACAATACGTGCCAGAGTTCCTTCAGTACCAGTGACATCTCCAACAATTTCTACAAGATCACCGACTACAACTGATTTTGGTCCAAGTTCGCGCGCCTTCATTGCAGTAATGACAAGACCATCATCAGTCACGCAGGTAGTACGGCCACGATCTACCGTTGTAACAAAGGCAGTAATGGAATCAGAGTGCGATGGACGATCTTTGGTGCGTCTGCGAGTGGTGCGAGATGGGCGGATGCGAGCATCCGATTCGTCATATTCGCGTGGACTCATAGAACCAAACTATTCCAGAGACCCGGAAAATCAGGCAGGGTCTTACGTGTTGTTGCAACGTTTTCAATCGTGATATCCGGAATGACTAGGCCAATCACTGCGCCAGCTGTTGCAAGGCGGTGATCTTCATAGGTATGAAAGGTTCCACCATGAAGAGGTGCTGGAGTGATGTGAAGTGAGGTCTCATCTTCTACAACATTTCCGCCAAGTGCATTTATCTCACGCGTGAGCGCTGCAAGGCGATCTGTTTCATGTAAACGTAAATGGCCGATGCCACGAAGATGTGAAGGTGAATCCGCAAGCGCTGCAAGGGCTGCAATAGATGGTGTTAATTCACCGACATCATGGAGATCGATATCAATGCCATGAATGGAATCTGCGCCAGTAAGAGTGAGGCCACCATCAGTAAATTCAACTGTTGCACCCATCTGAGAAAAGATTTCACGAAGTTGATCACCAGGTTGTGTTGTATGTGTGGGCCAATCGGCGATGGTGATGCTGCCACCGCAGACCATTGCAATGGAGAGAAAGGGGGATGCGTTTGAGAGATCTGGTTCGATTACAAGATTCTGGCCATGTAGTACACCGGGCTCAACTCTCCAGCTTTCATCTGACTTATCAACATGAACAGTTGCGCCAAAGTCACGGAGCATCTGCACAGTCATATCAATGTGCGGCATGGACGGTAGTGCGCCGCCGCGATGGTGAACAGTAATTCCGTTTTGCATACGTGGTGCAATTAAGAGAAGTGCAGATAAGAATTGGCTGGAAGCGCTGGCATCGATTGTCAGTTCGCCACCAGGAATTGCACCTGTTGCCTTAATAACTAGTGGCAACGAGTAACGACCACCGTGATCGATTTCAATACCAAGTTCTTCCAGCGCTTTGATGACTGGACCCAATGGACGCTCGTAGGAACGAGGATCTCCATCGAAAGAGATATCACCGCGAGCAAGAGATGCAAGAGGAGGAAGAAAACGCATCACGGTTCCGGCATTACCGACATCGATTCTTGCTGGCCCAGTAAGTGATTGCGGTGTAACGACCCAAGCATCATCGCCACCAGAGATCTTTACGCCCATCGCTTGCAAACCACCGGACATTAATTCAGAGTCACGAGAGATAAGAGGTCGATGCAGTGTGGATGGAGAATCTGCAAGGGCTGCAAGTATGAGAGCTCTATTTGTTACAGATTTAGATCCAGGAATGACGACACGAGAATGAACTGGCTTACGTCCGCGCAAAGGCGCGGGCCAGAGATCGTGTGCATCGGTCATGAGTGAAGTCTAACGGCTCGAGCACAGCATAGGATTCGCAATATGTGCGGTAGATATGCGCAAACACTTGGCGCAGAAGAATTAGTTGAGTCATTTGATTTGGCTGGCTCAACTCTCGATCAATCGCTACCCCTCAATTGGAATATCGCGCCAACGAATGACATTTACATAATTCGTAATGAATCAGATTCGCGCATTTTAGATTCTGCTTCGTGGGGAATCATCGCTCCGTGGCAGAAGAGCCTTGCTGATGCTCGTGCTTCACAATCACATGCAATCAATGCGCGCAGTGAATCTATTCATGAGAAGCCAACATTTCGTCATGCCTTTAGAACGTCGCGTTGTTTAATTCCTGCAACCGGTTATTACGAGTGGGCAACTTCGCTGGGAAAATTTCCACCTAAACAACCTTTCTATATTCACAGCAGTGATGGCAGCGAACTTTCTATTGCTGGTATCTGGAGTTCATGGCAGAGCGAAAGCGGTCACGTTATTCAGAGCGCTGCAATCATTACTCGCGAAGCAGTGGGTGAACTGGCAACTATTCATAGTCGTATGCCAGTCTTTATGCCGATTGAACGGTGGAGTGATTGGCTTGATCCGAAATCACGCGATATCAATCGACTCATACGCATGATGGATATTCCTGAACCTGCTGCAGGGTTGGTTGCAGCGCCTGTATCGCCGAGAGTTAACGTAGTTGCTAACAACGGTCCCGAACTAATTATTCCCATTGAACTCGGAGCTCCAGAGACCCTCTTTTGATATAACCTAGGCGTAATGACATCGAAAGATTTAGTTCTCGAGAGCGCCGCCGATCGCACCACTCGGTTCGAGCGCGATGCTCTCGTGTTCACAAATCAGTTATATGCAGCAGCGCTTCGCTACACAAAGAATCCCGAAGATGCACGTGATCTTGTTCAAGATACTTATCTCAAAGCATTTGCCTCTTTTCACCAATTTGAAGAAGGCACCAATCTTCGTGCGTGGCTCTATCGAGTACTGACCACAACTTTTATTAATACCTATCGCAAAGGCCAGCGCCAACCACAAATTGCACATAATGAACTCGAAGATTGGCAAGTAGCGGAATCTCAATCACATACAAGTGATCAAGGAAAATCTGCAGAGCAAGAAGCGCTCGAAAACTTGCCTGATAGCGATATCAAACGAGCACTACAAGAGATTCCAGAAGAGTTTCGTATCGTTGTCTACCTTGCAGATGTTGAAGGCTTTTCCTATAAAGAGATTGCCGAGATAGTTGGTGCCCCTGCTGGAACAGTGATGTCTCGCCTTCACCGCGGCCGTAAACAACTTCGCACAAAGCTTGCTAGCTATGCAAAAGAGCTCGGTTACAACACCGATGCCCCCACCCCAAAGAGCGCACAGAAGGGGGATGAAGAATGAGTTTTATAGAGATTCAATGTGGTGATGTTCTTGCATCTGTCGTCTTTATTATCGAAGGCGAGTTCCAAGAGATTGCTCAAGCAGATGCCATTCAATCCCACATCGTGACCTGCGGTGCATGCGCTGCCGAGATCGAACATGAGAAGCTGATGCACCAGATGTTGCAGGATGTCCTCAAGCGTTCGTGCGATGAGAAGGCACCCGACGAGCTCCACGAAAGTATCCATCGCCAACTTCGCGAACAGATGGCTGGCGCAGGTTCAACGGAGGTCGTCACTCAATTCAGCATGACTGAAATCTCCATCGAGATTGATGAGTTCGGAAATGTCGAACATCGTGAAATTCAGATCGAACAGACGCATATCCAGCACTTTATCGACGACGAGGACTAACCTCGTAAGCATGAAACCGGCAGAAGAAGTCCTGGGAGCAGTTGGCTTCTCAGTGATGACTGCACGCCCTGGCGACACATGCGTCACGATGGGCGTATCTGATTTGCCGGTAGTTGCACCTTCTCATTACTTAACGTTGATGGAGAATGCATGCGTTGCAGCGCTCTCCGAGTATCTCGAATCTGGAGAGACAACATTCTTAACGCATTCATCTCTACAAATTCTAGGTTCTGCAACTGCAGGTTCTGAACTTCGCGCAAACGCACGAGTTACCAATATAGAAGGACGCGAGTTAACCTTTGAGTGCGAGGTCTATGACGGCGAACGCCAGTGCGCACACGCTGAAATAAAGAGAGCGACTGTCGAGCGATTATCTTTCCTCGCTCGAACAGCCGCTCAATCACTTATTAGTTAGGCTTGTGTTAAGCCTTCTTGGTCTCCCAGAAGATTGCTGCAATCTCATCGATCTTTGCGATCAAGGTATCTGCAACTGCAACATCTTGAGTTCCCTTTGTGCCAGCAGCACCTGCAAGCTTTGTCGCCTCGTTAAAGAGTGAGTGCAACTGTGGGTACTTCTCAAAGTGTGGAGCCTTGAAGTAATCAGTCCAGAGAACCCAGAGGTGCTCTTTGACTTGATGTGAACGCTCTTCTTTGATGGCAACTGAGCGTGAACGGAAATCTGCATCTGTATTAGCTGCGTACTTCTCCATGCATGCCTTAACAGAGAGCGCCTCAATCTTTGCTTGCGCTGGATCGTAGACACCGCATGGAAGATCGCAATGTGCGTGAACTGTAATTTTAGGTGTAAGTATGTTTCTCATAAGCCCGAGAGTACTGCAGGGCTGAATAGAATTCGACTCATGGCAAAGTACGCATCAATGGTCATCGAAGGCGATTCGATGGAGCCTACCTACAGCGCAGGAGATTGGCTGATGGGCAGATGGGCGACCTACAAGCTCACCGGCTGGAACAAGGTTGGCATTGGCGATGTAGTCGTCATTGAACGTGATGAACAACCTGGAATCTTCTACGTTAAACGGATTACAGAGTTACGTGGCGCCGGAACAGAAAGTGCTGCAATCTATCTACGAAGTGATAACGAAGCAGGAACAGATTCTCGCCAATGGGGCTGGCTCGCTATTTCTTGTGTGCGTGCAAAGATTCAATTTAGAATGAAACGTGGTTAGCGCTTACGCGGTGTAAACCACGTTCCAACAGCCGCAAGTCTGCTGACCGCAGGGCCTAGCAATCTATTAATAAAGCGCGCACGACGAAAATCATGAATTGGCCAACCTTCAGCCATTGCTCTAATTCGAAGAATCGCATCCGGATTAATTGCGCATGGATGGCCAACTGCTTGCAGTAGCGGAATGTCATTGTGGCTATCTGAGTATGAGTAGCAATCTTCTAGATCGAAACCATGCACACGAGCCAGCTCTTGAATTGCAATTGCCTTTTCAGTTCCGTGCAGTAACTTTCCATCGAGTGCACCGGTATAAACACCATCTTTGATTACCGCTTTACTACCGAGTGCGCCAGTTAAACCAAGTCGCTGGGCGATGATGTCTGCCATATCTTGAGGAGCTGCAGTAACAAGCCAGACTTCCTCGCCTTTATCTAAATGAGATTTAGCAATCTCAAAAGTACCTTGCCATAGCTTTGGAGAAACAAATTCGTCATAAATCTCTTCTCCAACTTTCTTAATGTCATTCACATCATGGCCACCAATGAAATCTGTTGCCGCATTCTGATACTTCTCAATTACGTCGGCCTTTTCAGTACCGGTCATTCTGAATCTGATATTGGCCACAACAAAGCGCGAGATATCTGCCTTAGTAAAGAATCCACGCTGGTACATGCCTCTTCCGAGAAAGTAGAGAGTCGACCCACGGACCAGGGTGTTATCTACATCGAAAAAGGCAGCTCGCTTCGCCGTGAGTGCCATGTCACTACCCTATAGATAAGGGCGCTAATTCAACGCTTTATGCTTAGCGCTATGACTTCAACTGTCCACGTTGTGCGCCACGGTGAGGTAGAAAATCCCAACAAGATTCTCTACGGTCGCCAACCTGGATGGCG